>JASFGZ010000031.1:0-17354 GCA_050123495.1 Desulfobacterales bacterium | reverse complement strand
GAACATCAATGATTTTCTTATCAGTATCATTTTCTGCCTCTGCATGGCTGGCAGAATTCGAGGAATCAGCAGAATCTTGGGGCTGTTTTTTTTTGTTCTTGTCCAGAATATCAACAGTGTCGGAATTTTTTTTTCTTTTTTTCTTTTTTTTATCCTTTTGATCTTCCGGACCCAGGAATTTTTCAAAAGGCGGCTTTTCTTCTTCGCGCTTTTTACGGTTGACCTTGTTGACCCTCCCGGTAGCTGATACCGCGGGTACTCTTTCGGGGAAATTAATATCTTCAACCATGATTCTATCCTCTGATTTCAGATTTTATCTCACCCTTCCGCCCGCCCACTTCCGAATGCCGGCTATCCATACAAGACTATCTAAGATTCTTCGTCCAGCAATTTTAATTTTCGCAGCTTTGCCCGTAAATGCAAAATGGCCTGAGAATGGATCTGGGATACGCGCGATTCGGTTATTCCGAGAACTTTGCCGGTTTCTTTCATTGTCAATTCTTCCAGATAGTAAAGCGAAATAACCAAGCGTTCCTTTTCCGCCAACTTTTCGATCGCCCGCGCTAAGGCCTCCTTTAATTCCTTTAATTTCGTGAGGCTCAGAGCGTCATCATCATTATTAACCAAATAACTCAGTAGCTTTTCTTTCTCGTCTTTAGAGGAAACGCCCAATTCCTCAAGACTAATAAAGGAAATGCTCGACATCTGTTTGGTGCGATGGACCTGCTCGAGATCGACCCCTAATTCCTGAGCCACTTCCCTATCATCAGCCTCGCGGCCCAGCTTTTGTTCCAGCCGCATAAAAGCATTCTCTAATTCTCTTATCTTGCGTCGATTTGATCTCGAAAGGAAATCACGCGCACGCAACTCACTTAACACCGCCCCTTTGATACGAAAGATCGCATAGGTCATAAATTTATTATCCCGAGTTGAATCGTAGCGGTCCACCGCTTGGATCAAACCGATAACACCGACATTCATCAGATCTTCGATATCCACAGTCGAGGGAAGATGAACCGCGAGCCGGTGAACGATGCGTTTCACATAGGGTAGATACTCGGTTATTAATTGGTCGCGATAAACCGGATCTTTTTGGGCTATCTTTTTTGTTCGTGTGCGTGCAAGTGCCATAAATCCTTATTTCTCCAATTATGCAAAATTGTTTTTAATCAAATGGTGCCAAAAAAAATTGGAATCGCCCTGGGGCACATGTGTCGGCGTTGAAGCGGATATTTTTTTGGCCAGAGCGGTAAAGCACCTGCTGGCATGAGTATCCGGATACAGTTCGCTGACAAGTTTCTGATGTTTGACGCCTTGGGTGATGTTGGCATCAAATAGAACACTTCCCAAATAGTCGAGGGTCATATCTAAAAATCGCTCCGTCACCATGTTCAGTTGTCGAAATACTTCTCTTCCCTGTTGACTCGTACCGGCTAAGTTGACGATAATCTTGCAACATTTTTCAGCGTACTTTAATGAGAGCACTTTCATCAGCGCATACGCATCGGTAATTGATGTCGGCTCGGGTGAAACCACAACAATAATTTCATGGGCGGTAACGTTGAAGTCCATAACATTTGAAGAAATGCCGGCCGCGGTATCGATGAATAAAATATCAACGGCATTAATTAATTGATCCAATTCGCTGAGAATTTGAACCTTCTGATTCTGCGTCAACTGAGTCAATTCTTGAATACCGGAAGACGCCGGAAGGATGAGCATCTTGCCAGGTCCTTCAACAATGATATCGCTGACCGATTTCTCGCCCAAGATCACATGTGATAAGTTGAATTTTGGAGCAAGTCCCAGCAAAACATCCAGATTGCCCAGCCCCAAGTCCGCATCCAGAATAAGAACTTTTTTTCCAAGCTGTGCAAAGGCATAGCCAAGATTGGCTACAATATTGGTTTTGCCGACACCCCCCTTACCGCTGGTTACGGAAATGACGCGTGCATTTGACATGCGTCTTCTTGTCGACTTATCCGTCCCGGTCGTTTTATGCTTGACGGCCCTGTCAGCTAAACGGATGACTTTATTTGAAGAATGTTTTGAATTCATCAGATTTTCCGCTCCTCTCCCAAACAGCCCATTACGAATAGTTAGAGATCCGAATCTTATCTTTTCTGGGAGTGCCGACCAGAAACGTGTCGTTTGCGGCCGGCTGGCAATCTCTGCAAGGCACAAAATGCTGTGTTTTCGCTTCCTGAACACTCGAAAAGGTGATCATGTTTTTGGGTTTTATTTTCAGCGTCCATTTACAATCCGGACAATGAAATACATCTGAATTTTTATTGGCGACATAATCATCCTGAGCACTGCCGTGAAACGTTGTCGGGTGCACTTGATTAGATGTCCCGGAATTGGAAATTCCCAAATGATTCATGAAGCTGCCAAATAAGCATTTTACAATTTTGTCTACCGATCCGGTTTCGATGGAATCCGGAACCTGTCGACCGGTCGTCAGAAAAGACAGCGGTAATTGATTGTCAACCAGCAAATTGATCAGATTGCCAAAGGTGGTGCTCTCATCGAGCTTCGTGAGAATCAGGTGCTGAATTGGAATTGCACGCAAGCACTCAATCGTATTGAAAAGATCGTCTTCTTTGGTCCCCGCACTCAAAAGCAGGTGAATCTCAATTGATCCGATCGCTTCTAAATAAGATTTAAGATCATCAATCTCGTTGTTGTTTTCACAATTGATACCGGGCGTATCGACAAAGATAAAGTCATGTTGGCGGTATGCATTGACAGCCGCAGCAAAAGCAGATGGGGTGGCTGCTGCCTTAACGGGAATTCCGATGGCCTTGGCGTAAATTTTCAGCTCCTCTGTGGCCGCAATGCGGTATGAATCGAGGTTAACGAGGGCAACCTTCTTGTTTCGCTCGATGACTTGCTTGGCAGCCAATTTGGCGATTGCCGTTGTTTTACCGACACCGGTAGGCCCGATAAAAGCCAGTACCTTGGGGCCGGCTTTTGTTCGAGAGGCCCGCCCTGGCTTGTTTCTTTTTTGTTCGAGCGCAGCGGTAATTTTTGAAATAACCTTGTCCTTTAAATCGATCGGGTTGGCCGGGATTTCTTTTTTGATGAATTCGATAAGGTCATTGGCAACGTCGCGGTTAACCCCTTGTGACAGAAGATGCTGAAAGATGCCGGTCAGCAGGTCATCATTTCGGCGGCGACGACGGTTGCCATAATTAGGCAGTGGCCGTCGATAGGCAGGTGATTTAGTCCTGTTCTGAACAGAATTTGCAAAAATCTTTTGCTGGACCCCGCCGCCGGAATCATCAGTCGATAGAGCGCCTGAATAGGGAGCTGCCTTTTTTACTGAGCCCAAAAATCGATTCTCGACCTTCAGGCTTCGCGCTGATAAAATCACTGCTTCAGGACCAAGCTCATGTTTGACCAATTTCAAGGCGGTCGTCATATCTCTGGCTTCAAAGCGTTTAATCTGCATGGGTAAGCTCCAGAATATCTACGGATTGTATTTCAATGTTGCTGAGTATTTCGTCATATGACAAAACAGTAATACTGGGCAAAAAGCGGTCTGCCAGCATTTTAAAATGGGGCCGTACCTGGGCGGAACACATCACAACCGGCTGGTGGTCTGTAGAAGACATTTTCTCCAGACTGCGAGCCAAATTGTTCATTATCTGTTGCGCTATCGACGGGTCCATCGACAAAAAGCTTCCCTGATCGGTTTGCTGCAATGCTCCAGAAATAGCTGATTCGACGCTATGCCCCAGGGTGATGGCCACAATCTTGCCTTCAGCGCTCAGATGCATCTTGGTTATGGTGCGTGCCAAGACCTGTCGCACGCGTTCGGTCAATATATCCAAATCTTTGGTTACGGGAGCCCAGTCGGCCAGCGTTTCTAAAATCGCCAACAGATCTCGAATGGGAACCTGTTCCCGCAGTAGATTTTGCAATACCTTAACCACGCCTCCTAAAGGCAATAAATTGGGGACCAATTCTTCGACGACTTTCGGATGCGTATCTTTTAAATTATCCAACAATTGTTGGACATCCTGCCGGCCCAATAATTCGTGGCAATGTTTTTTAACGATTTCCGACAAATGCGTCGTCATTACGGTTGCCAGATCCACTACCGTAAACCCTTTTGCCAGGGCATTTTCTTTGGCATCTTCCTTTATCCACAGGGCTGGCAACCCATAGGTAGGCTCTTGGGTCGGAATGCCGTCTATTTCATCTTCGGCAGTCCCTGGATTCATCGCCAGATAGTAATTGTTCATTAACTCCCCTCTGGCGACTTCATTGCCCTTGAGCAATATGGCGTATTCACCTGGCTTCAGCTGCATATTATCCTGGATATGAACCGGCGCAACGATAATGCCGACCTCGCGCGCAATCTGTCTGCGAAGTGATTTAATTCGATCCAACAACTGCCCGTCCTGCTCGATGTCCACCAAAGGGATAAGCCCGTATCCGACCTCAATCGCCAGCGTATCCAACGGCGGCAGGACGTCAAACTGGTCACCGGGAATGACTTTTTCTTCCTGCATTTTTTGCTCTTCGTCCAAACGGGCAGTTTTTTTGATGGATTGAAAAACAACATAGGCCAATCCACCGGACAGACACGCCAGAACCATGAAGGGAAGCGTCGGAAGCCCGGGTACCAGACCAAATCCAAAAAGAACGCCGGATGCAACGGCAATGGCCTTGGGTTGAATCAAAATTTGAGCCGTAATTTCTTCTCCCAGACTTGATTCCGCACCGGCCCGGGTAACAATCACTCCGGCTGCAGTAGACACGATTAGGGCCGGCACCTGGGTGACCAGGCCGTCACCGATGGTCAGCAAGGTATAATTCTGAGCGGCATGCGCAAAGCTCATGTTGTTTTGGAAGACACCGATGGCAAGTCCGCCAATAATGTTAATTAGGGTGATGACGATCCCGGCGATGGCATCACCCCGCACAAATTTATTGGCACCATCCATCGCCCCGTAATACTCGGCCTCCAGAGAGATAATTTCGCGCCGGCGGCGGGCTTCCTGCTCGTTAATAATACCCGCATTTAGGTCTGCATCGATGCTCATTTGTTTGCCGGGCATGGCATCCAGGGTGAACCGTGCAGCCACTTCAGCTATTCGTCCGGCCCCTTTAGTAATTACCATAAAATTAATCACCACCAGGATTAGAAACACGATGATTCCCACCAGATAGTTGCCGCCGACGACAAAACCGCCGAAAGCCATTATCACCTTGCCAGCGGCCATTGTGCCTTCGTTGCCATGCAGCAAAATAATGCGAGTGGAGGCGACATTCAGGGACAATCTAAACAACGTGCCCAATAGCAAAATTGAGGGAAACGCAGATAACTCCAAGGGCCGCTCTACATACATACTGGCCAGAAGAATTATCAAAGACACTGTGATGTTGAATGATATAAGTAAATCGAGCAGCAGTGTCGGTAAAGGCATTACCATAAAGACCAGAATGCCCACCACTGCTAGCGCCATAATGACATCGCTGTTTTTGGCGATATATGGAAGTTGACCAGTAATTTGGGTCTGATTTGCCAATGCTTTTTCCTTACTCAAAAATCACGCCAAGCCGCCTGAGCCGCCAGGGAAAGGTCTGAATAAACTAAACTGTCTGATACATTCCTCTGAGTCGATAGACATACGCCAAAATTTCGGCAACCGCCCGATAGAGCTCCACCGGAATAAATTCGCCGATATCCACCATTTTAAACAATGTCTGGGCCAGCGGTTTGTCTTCGACGATCGGCACCTGATGCTCACTTGCAATTTCTTTGATGCGTTCGGCAATATGACCGGAACCTTTGGCGATTACAGTCGGCGCAATCATCTCGCTGGCATCAAATTTCAGCGCCACGGCCAGATGGACGGGGTTGGTGATCACAACATCCGCCTCGGGAACGGCCTCCATCATCCGGCGCGCCGCCATTTCAAGTTGCGCTTTTCGAATTCTGCTTTTGACCTTCGGATCTCCTTCGGATTGCTTGCGTTCATCCTTTACTTCCTGTTTGGTCATCTTGATACTTTTTTCAAACTGCCAGCGCTGAAAAATATAATCGAAAAACGCCAGAATAATGAGTGCCAGACAAACAAAAAAAAGAATTTTAAATGCAACCTGCGCGATAAAAAGAAGAATTTCGGCCACCCCCTGCTGTATCAGAGGCGCGAATCCCCTCATTTCCGCTTTAATAAGTCCATAGGAAATACCGCCGACAATAAGGAGCTTCATAATGGACTTGGCAAGCTCCACCAGGGATCTCAGGGAAAAAATCCGTTTGAATCCGGCGATAGGATTGAGCTTGGCCAGTTTGGGTGCGATGGGTTCGCTATGAATCTCAAATCCCACTTGACCGATGTTCCCGACCATACCGGCAATCAGGATGGGCGCAAAAAAGGGCATCAAAATCGAAAATAGCGTCTTAAAAATATCCGCGGAAAAGGTCCTGATATCGGTCATGGTGTTCAGTCGCAACGTGTCCAGATCTTGATATATGCCCCCGATGAACCCGGAGATGTTCCAGAACATCCAAGATCCGGCAAAATAAAAGAAACCCAAGGCGGCCATTAATATCAGAGCAGACGGGATCTCTCTGCTTTGAGCAACCTGCCCGCGTCGTCTTGACTTCTGCCTTCGTTTCGGGGTTGCCTTTTCGGTTCGTTCCTGTCCACCTCTTTCCGGCATGGGTTACCTCAAATCCCAGCTATGAAACTGCTTTTAGAATCAGCATAACCGTATCGCCCAGCTTGCTGAATGTCGTTTTCAGAAATAATGAAAAATAGGGTAGGCAAATGCCAAAAAAGAACAGACCCACTGCTATTTTTAAGGGCATCGCCACAAAAAACACGTTCATCTGCGGTACCGTGCGTGCGATCAGCCCAAATACAATGCTGCTGATCAATAATACGGCGATGACCGGTGCCCCTAATTTAATGGCAATGACAAACATATTCCCCGCCATGCCCACGAGCTGTTCTATCAGCGAACCGCTGATTCTAAAACCAAAGACCGGCACCAGCTGATAGCTATCAACCAGTGCCCGAATAAACCAATGGTGTGCATTTATGGTGATGAAAATTAATAAAGCAAACAACTCGTTGAATTGACCTAATAGTGGAAGCTGCCGATCCGTGGATGGATCCATAACCCTGGCAATCGCCATACCCATCTGATAGCCGGCTAATTGCCCGGCCAGTTGCAGACCGGCAAAAATGAAATTCACCGCCAGTCCAATACTGATTCCCAGCAAGATTTCCCTGACAATCCCGATGGCAAGGGGTGCCAGACCGGTAACTGTCGGAAAATTCTCTAATTTTAAAATTGGAAACATCACCACGCTGGCTGCCAGGGCCAATCCGGCCCTGAATAAAACCGGTATGCTTCTGCTCTTAAAGATCGGCATGGTCATCAAAATCGAACCGACGCGCAAAAAAATAAGGAAAAACATCTGCAACTGCGGCAATGGAATCGAAACCGATATCATTCTTAAGCACCGATCCTAAAAGTTCGGCTTTCAGCCGATGTCAACGAATATAAATCACAATATTGGTAAACAGATTCTGGGTGAACGTTACCATTTTCTGTACCATCCACGGCAAAAAGAATAAGAGCGCACAGGCGACTGCCAGCATCTTGGGAATAAAGATCATTGTCATCTCATTAATGGATGTAACCGACTGAAATATGCTCACAAACAATCCAACCACCAAGCCCGCCAGCAGCATCGGGGCTGCCAGCGTTATGGCTATTTTGATGGCTTCAAAAAAAAATCCGGTTAAAAATTCAGGCGTCATACAAAACTCCTGACCAATGAACCCACCAGTAAATTCCACCCATCTGCCAGAACAAATAACATCAACTTAAACGGTAAAGATATCATGATCGGCGGCAGCATCATCATGCCCATCGAAAGCAAAACACTGGCCACCACCATGTCTATGATCAGAAACGGCACATAGAGCATTAAACCGATCTGAAACGCGGTTTTGACTTCACTGATAATAAAAGAGGGAATTAGAACTGAGATCGGAATGTCATCAACATCCTTTGGCCGCTCGACCTTGGCAATACCGACAAAGAGGGCCAGATCCTTTTCACGCGTCTGCTTAAACATAAATTCCCGCAAAGGCTCAGCAGCATTTTGAAACGCCTGCTGTTGACCGATTTTGTCGTCTAGATAAGGCTGCAATGCATTTTGGTTTATATTGTGCCATACCGGCGTCATAATAAAAAATGTTAGAAACAATGCGAGTCCGATGAGCACTTGATTCGGTGGCGCTTGCATGGTCCCCAATGCTCTGCGAAGCAGTGACAGAACGATGACAATCCGCGTAAATGATGTCAGCATGATCAAAATGGCCGGTGCCAGGGATAGAATCGTCATCAACACAAAGATCTGCAGAACGACCGTCATTTTCCCGGGATCTTTGGTTTCGTCCATGCCGATGGTGATAAAGGGAGCCGCGGTCTCCGGCTCAGCCGCAGCGCTGCTCTGGGGTGCCAACAAGACGGTACCCAAACCGATTCCGAAAACCGCCACCACGAGTAAGACCCGATGCGCACACCAGAGGCGTTTATTTTTATGATACGCTCTGCATTTGCAGTATTTTAGATTTGATTTGGGTTCAGAAAGACCGTGCATATGCAGTTGCCTCGACATTATTCGCCGCTTTTCGACGCCAGGAATCGACTCTTGATTTTATTTAAGTGATCGGAAAATGATGGGGCGATGAGCCCGCTTCCCTCTTTTTGAATTTGATCGAGGATGTCCTTGTCTTCAATTTGGGTCAACAGCCGAATCGAATCACCTGAAATTCCGATGACCAGAAGGGCGCCGGGTACTTGTATCAGCGAGATACTTTTCTTAATACCCATATACTGATTGGCCAACACGCGAATCATTTTATCATGGGCACTACCGGTGTCTTTGCGCAACAGCCGCTTTGTGAAGAAAAAGAAGATTCCCAAACCTCCCAAAACCATTCCCAGGGCGGCCAGCATTTTAAAAGCCGTGGAAAGCATGTCCGGCGTTGCATTCATTTCAACCTCTCAATACGTTCGACCGGGCTGATAATTTCGGTCAGGCGGACGCCATATTTTTCGTTAATCACGACGACTTCACCTCTGGCCACCAGCTTCTGATTTGCGAGTATTTCCAGAGTTTCCCCGGCCAGTTTGGAAAGTTCGACCACGGAGCCCTGTCCCAGCTTTAGCAACTCATTGATCAGCATTTTGGTTCGGCCGAGTTCAACCGAAATTTCCAGAGGGATATCCAGAAGAAAATCCATATTTTCGGAGGATTTGGTGCCGGCTTCAGCACCGGGCTTTAATCTACCCGGAACATTTAACTCTCTATCCGCCGCCAGGTTATCGTCTCCGGCCTCAACCTCAGTTGGGTTGACATCTTGTTTTTGTTTTTCTTCCTCAGATATTTGTTTTTCTTTATCAGAAGCAACCATCGTTAATTTTTGCCTCCATTCGTATTTAGCAATTTCACGATTTCAACCGCGCGACTCCCTTTAATTATTCCCGGATATCCCTGGTATTTTGGGACTTGGTCCACACTGATGGAAATGAGGTCATCCGGTCCGGCTTTCAGCTTGATGACATCATCGACTTGAAGATTTAATAAGTCCCGAACGGTTTGGGTCGTTTTTCCCAATTCAGCAATTACGGTAACAAGCGTATCTTTTAATAAGTCCTTCAGCTGCGGTGCCCAGGTATTTTCCATATTCTTTTCCCGCAAATATTTTGGTGACAGCTTTTCTTTTATCGGTTCCATCATCAGGTAAGGAATGGCGATATGAAAATTACCGGAAAACTCAGCGCCCTTTATGACAAAAACGATAATCAGCATAATATCATTGGGTGATACCAACTGGACAAATTCCGGCTTTGCCTCCATCTTTTTCATTGTCATATTTATGAGATAGACACTTGACCAGGCTTTTTGGAATTTAGCTAAAAGCTCGCCGGCAAATTTTTTGATCATCCGTAATTCAATTTGGGTAAATTCGCGCACGCGTGTGGTGGGTTTCCCATCGCCGCCAAACATAGAATCAATCAGAGAAAAGACAAGATTGGACTCGATGCACAACAGGGCGGTGCCGATCAGGGGCTCCATACTGAACAAAGTGAAGCTTGTCGGACTCGAAAAGGCGCTGATGAATTCCTTGTATTTAACCATTTCGGTCGAAACAAACTCAATGAAAACGGATCCCTGCAAAGAAGATGACAGGGTATCCTGCATCAGACGGGTGAACTTATCATAAACTTCTTCCAGCGCAGAAAATTGATCTCGCAACATAATGTTTTGCGACATCAGATTGTAAGGTGCCGCTTCGACATCTTTCTTCGCTTCTTGATCGAGATCAACATCGCCTCTTTCCATGGCGGAAAGCAGCGCATCAATTTCTTCTTGAGTGAGTATTTGATTGGACATCGGGCTATAATTTATTGGACGACAAATTCGGTAAAAAAAATGTTGGTAATCATGTTTTGCGGAAACAGGCCGTTGAGTTTACTGATAATTTCATCTCGCAATGCCGTCTTGCCTTCCATACTGGCAATATCAGCAAAACGCTTGGAGGGAAGTATCATCAAAATGCGGTCTCTTATCTGGGGCAACCGTTCGTTGAGTTTTGCAACATCGGCTGCGGCCTCAAGCTCAAGATCCATGGTCACTCTTAAATAACGGCTGCGTTCCTGATCAGCGAGATTGACAATGAACGTGTCCAGGGAAAAAAGCGCTCCCAGCGTTGCTTGGCCCTGTGTGGCGGCCGCCGGATTCCCCGGGGAATTTAAAGTCGATATCTTACTCCACATCATAAAAAACCCGGCTGCAAGACCAATCGTCAGGACCAATAAAACCGTTACAACCAAAAATATTAGCTTATTTTGCATTTTCCTTTTTGTCCTCCGTTATCAATAAAATTTCCACACGCCTGTTTTTCATGCGATTGGCGACAGTATTATTGGCGACAACGGGTCGCGATTCACCATATCCCACCGCTGAAAGCCTGTGTGGATCGATGTTGCAGACCTCGACAAAATATTTGACCACATTCACGGCACGCGCCACCGACAGTTCCCAGTTTGAGGGAAATCGTACGGTTTGGATGGGAATATTGTCGGTGTGACCTTCAATCCGCACTGAATTGGACACTTTTTTGATCGCTTTGGCGATCTGATCCAGCATTTTAGTGCCGGCCGGGTTGATGTCCGCTTTGCCAAAATCAAAAAGTATTTGGTCTTCAAAAGAAAGCCGAATGCCCTGATCGCTGTGGGCGACCTGAATCCCAAAATCGGCTTCCAGAGATTTGATGAGCTTATCGCTTAAAAGTCCGGTGAGCGCCTCACCTGGAGAAGTCTTGGTGCCTTCGGGCTGTGTCCCGATGTGGGACATATCCTCAACCGGTTGGGTCGTTTTGACGCTGATATTGACCTTGCGGCCCTCTTCTAAAATTCCCAGCCCGCTTTGCAATGCATATTGAAAATCCTGCATTTTTCTGGCATCGATGCTGCTCATCGTAAACAGCAGAACAAAAAAAACCATCAGCAGCGTCACCAGGTCATTAAAGGTGGTCAGCCAGCGGGTTGAATTGGTTTCTTCGCCACCGGAATTCTGTCGTCGTCTTATCACGGGCTTGCCTCGATCGTTGTATTTTCACGGTCCGTTCGCATGAAAATCACTTCAACTCTCCGATTTTTGGCCCGGTTTTCAGCGGTATCGTTGGGGACCATGGGCTGAAATTCACCAAATCCTTCAGCCGACAGTCTTTGCGAATCGATGCGGTGGTTCTCAATAAGGTATCTGAGAACATTGACCGCCCGGGCAGTGGACAATTCCCAGTTTGATGGAAACATTGCGGTGTGGATGGGAACATCATCAGTGTGCCCCTCGATCCGGATAAGATAGGTCGTTTGGGCGACAATCACACCGATCTTTTCAAGCAGCCGCCGCGCCTGCGGCGAAATGGACGCCTGCCCCGATTCGAAAAGGGTATGTTCGGACAGGCGCATCACCAGGCCTTCCCCGGAAAAGAGCAGTTCGATCTTGTCTTTCAGATTGAATCTATCCGAGAGCATTTCGAGATCTTCAAAAAGTTTAGCGAGTTCACTCCGGCTTGCGACCATTCCCGGTGATTCCGGCAGTACGACCGTCCCGGATTCAAATCTCGTCCCGCTCGGAAAAAAACTGACGGCATTCGTGAAGGAGCGCACAAATCGCATGATCTTGGCCTCCTCCATGGTAGAAAACGAACACAGCATAATAAAAAAACACAGCAAAATGAGAATAAAGCCGGAGTAAACAATTTCCCATCCGCCAAAAGAGCTGTCACTTTTTTTGAGCCCAAATCGTTGATTTTTTCTTTTCATCTTTTAAGCTTTCGCCGGTTCGGCGCTCGCGGTTAGGCGGGCTTTGGGCGCAATAAAAGCCTTTAATTTCTGTTCGACGATGCGATGATTGTCGCCGGACTGAATCGCAATTACACCTTCAAGAATCATCTGTTTGACCAGAACTTCCTGTTTGCTGCGTGTTTTCAGTTTGCCGGCAACCGGTAAAAACAGGAGATTGGCCAGCATGGTTCCGTAAAATGTGGTCAACAGGGCCACCGCCATGGGTGCACCGATCTGGCTGGGGTCTTCCATCTGCATGAGCATCTGCACCAGCCCGATAATGGTACCCAGCATTCCAACCGCCGGTGAATAGGTTCCCATGGTAGTGAATATTTCGGAACCCAGTCGGTGTCGCTCTTCCAGGTACTGGATCTCGATGGACATTACTTCTTCAATCGACGATGACTCCATGCCGTCGATGGCCATCTGGATGCCGCGGGCCAGAAAAGGGTCCCTGATATCCTTGAGCTGGGATTCAAACGAGAGGATGCCCTCCTGCCGGGCCTTTTTGGCAAAACCCGACATCAGTGGAATGAATTCGCCGGCAATCTGGGAACGGTGTAAAAAAACGTTTTTGGCGACCTTAAACACCCCCAGCACTTCTGAGAGTGGGTAGGATAAAAGCGTCGCTCCCATGGTTCCGCCCAGGACAATCATTATTGAGGGGTAATTGATAAACCAGGTTCCATCACCACCCATCAAAATTGAAATGATAACCAAACCAAATGCAACTAGAATTCCAACTAATGTCGTAATATCCACTGGCTAACTCCTATAGCGCTTTGATAGATAAACAAAGAAATCACCATGATCCCGGTCCCGCATCCGACGATTACCGGTCCGGCCTTAGCGTCCAAAACCGGGAAAGGCTCCTGTCATCACCTGATCCGGTTCCGGAACCCAAATCTCCCGGAAATCCGCAGGATTCCCATTATTTTCAATATTTTTAGCAAGTATTGTGCCATCGGCCGGAATTGGGATGCTGAAATGCAGAAATGACGGCAACAGCCGATAATCATTTGAACTCAAAAGGAAAACCGGCTATTTCAGATGCGTTGCTCGGGAAAATAAACAGACCGCTGGCATCGGCGATGCAAAAACAGACGCAACCCCCGGGATAGATCCGGTTTTGAATGTCAATTTTCACCGTTTTTTGTCAACAGTTTGACGATGATTAGAGGCAAGCCAGACGTAACGAAGGTCGGTGCACACGCCAGCCAGAGGGGAGCTTTGAGCGTTCCCCGAAATGCCGGCCATCTGTTTTTGCGGCAACGAGATTGGTAGGTTACGGATTCGCGGTTTGCTCGGCGTTGTTTCGCAGCAAGAACCGGTTTCTAATCTATGGAAAATCCGGGGACGGACAGTCCTTGTTTACCGGTTTTGAATTAACCGTGCGCTGATACTCGACAATTCTCTGCGACACCTCTTCGAGCGGTTCTTTGACCATGATTTTATCGTTGTTGGTAAATGTAATCACCGTCTCGGGAATGGCCTGCAAAGACTGTATCCGATCCACGTTGACCACCAGCACTGCATCATTGAGTCGCGTTACTTTAATCATCTTTACACCACCTGGGTTTGACGGCGGCAGCCACGGGCGATTTGTCTCAGATGCACGCAATTTCAACTGAGGGTGCCTGAGACCGCTACGATACCGCCGATTCGATTAGGGTTAGCGTTTAATATTCAATAGTTCGGCCAGGATTTCGTCGCTGGCGGTGATCACCCGCGAATTCGCCTGAAAAGCCCGCTGGGTGGTGATCATTTTCACAAATTCCTGGGCCAGATCCACGTTGGACATTTCGATCGAACTCGGACTAATCGCTCCCAGCCGACCGCTTTGTGGCGTCCCCGGCATGGACTGTCCAGACTCCCGGGTTTCCGCATACAGATTTTCACCCAATTTGCTCAACCCGAAATAATTGGGGAAATCCGAGAGCACCACCTGAAAAAGTGGCGTCAGCTGGCCGTTGGAATAGGACCCGGTGACGACACCGGAATCATCGACATGCACGCCGCGCAACACGCCCGAGGTATACCCGTTTTGGGTCTGAAAAGTCGTGGCCGACGGGTTGGCATACTGGGTGAGGTCGCCATTGGTCGCACCGGTCGCATCATCATACACATCCCAGGTAATGGTCATGGGACTGGTGGCTCCGCCGGCCAGTCCGGTGATAACGATGGTGGGGTCTACGCTAGGGGGGGTCATCAAACCGCCGTTCCCATCAAATGTAAAACTGCCATTGTTAATGACGATGCTTCCCCCTGCAGTGAGGGTCCCCGGTGGCAGACTGACCGTGGTATTCCATAGATTGGCAGCCTGTTTTTGAAAGGTAACGGTCATGGGGGTCGCATTGCCCAGGGAATCGTAGATGATCAGATTCGTCGCATAGGTGTCGAAGTCCGCCGCGCCTGCATCCAGATTGACATCCATACTAAATTCAGTCGTTGCCGACGGCGGGTCGGTGCTCTGGTCGGGTACGTTGATATCGGAAATACCGCCTAAATTCAGGGTGGAGTCGGGATTGACGGAAAGAACTTCATAGCCCTGGACATAAAGGCCATCCGGATTGACCAGATAGCCGTCGCGGTCAAATACGAAATCGCCCGCCCGGCTGTAAAAATATGCGCCGCTGTTATCGCGCAACGTGAAAAATCCTCTACCGTTAATGGCCATATCCGTGGGGTTGGTGGTATTTTCAATCGTGCCCTGGCTCCACATGGGGGTGGTGGTCCAGAACTCGACGCCCCTGCCGACTTCGCTGGCACCGGTACCGGTCAGCGATTGGCTCAAAATATTGGCAAACGAAGAGCGGCTGGATTTAAAAGCCGTGGTGTTGACGTTGGCAATGTTATCCCCGATAACATTCAGCGCCTTTGAATTGACATTAAGTCCGGATACACCGGCAAACAAGGAACCGATCATTTTTATAGTCCTCCATTAGGTTGTTCATTCGAATTTGTTGCTGGGCTCGTCGCAACCGTGGTCGGCTGCAGCAATGCTTCAGAAACGTCGATGACATCGTCGATCGCCACTGTCTGAAGCTCAGTAATCAAGTAGGCCGTGTTATCTTTAAATGATACGCCGGTGGCGACCGCGCTCATCAGGGGAGTGACATTGACGCTCTGGTTGGTGGCGTCGACCGCCTGGATTTCAAACCGATAAACGCCCGGCGGCATCGGATTGCCGTTCAAATCCAACCCGTTCCATGTCGCGCTCTGTCTTCCGGCACCCAGAGCACCGGTCTCAAAAGAATTCACAAAGCCTCCGGTGGCATCATACACGCTGATGGCCGTCATTGCGGCGTTGGTCTCCAAATCAAAACGGCAGGTCGCCGCCTGCCCGTCTTTTAATTGCAGTCCGTTGCCCAGGGCGGTTATTTCCTTGCCGATGTAAGACACCGCCTGGGAATGGGTCAGCGCGGCTTGAAATTCTTCCATGCTCTTAAGGCTGGTATTGATATTGCTGAGCTGCTCCAGAGAACTGAACTGCGCCAATTGGGCGGTAAATTCCGTGCCGTCGGCGGGATTCAGCGGGTCCTGGTGCTGAAGCTGGGCAATCAGCATGTTTAAAAAATCATATTTGCCCAGGATATTCCCCGGCGCGCTCGGCGGGGCACTGGTTGCGCTCGCGCTTGAATCTATGGGGGTAATTGTTGTCATATTAACCTCACGGCATGTTTTCCTGATTTATAAGCACCGGTCGCAACATCTTCAGCGGTTACGGTTATGCAAAATAATCAATGGCGGTTTCCGCCATTCCATCGTCGCGGCCGATGCGCATGTCGGTCTGCTCCGCAGCGTCCGCGTCGGCGGGAAAACGGCTGTTTTTCGAAGCCCGCTCGCGGAGCATTTCAGCCGCTTTCTGGTGTTTATCATCATCGGCCCGGGAGTCATGTGCAACGGAGACTTCCAGTTCATCAACTTCCAGACCCTGCGCTTGTAATTCGGTTTTTAATTGATTCAAGTTGCTTTCAAGCATGTCCTTGACAAACGGCAGCTCGGCGACAATTCTGACGGCGACCTGCTGACTTTCGGTAACGATTTGCATCCGAATATGCCCTAAAAACTCCGGTTTCAGATCGATCTGGACCTCATGTTGCCCATTGGCAAGCGAAAGCACGGCTTTTTGAACAATTTGATTCAGGGTCTGCGACATCAGGCTGCGCTGGCCGCCTTCGGGTGATTGGGCTGCATTTTCAAGCCTGGCAAGATGTTGCGGCATCTGATCCTGCGAGAATGAAAAGCCGCTGTCCTTGCTATCTCCATCGATCCGGCTGATTTTGTTGCCAAACGCATCAACGGGCAGAATCTCGCTTTTTGGAACCGCACTTTTGAGTCCGAAGATCTCTTCCGGCGTCTTGGCGCTGACGCCTTCAGTGGTTGAATTCGGATTGGCCGATTGCTCCGCAGCGGCTTTAAGGGCTGCCCGGTTCTTAAACGCTTGAAAATTTTCGCTCAGATGCCGGGATTGTGCTTCCAAAAGGGTTTCAGTGTTCGAATCGCCGGATGCCCAGAATGGTAAACGGCCATCATGGCCCGCAGCGGCCATTTTGGTATTTTCGGATATACCGGTTTCTGACGGCTGAAACGGCGATACCATTTTAAGAAGGTGATCCGCATTTAAATAGGCCCCTTGCGTGCCGGCAGCCATTCTCAGCCCGCCGGAACTGCTGGTATCCGGATTTAAACCCCATGCGGCACCGGTGACTCCCAGCAGATGCAGCATCGGGTTAAAGGATGCGTTCGTTTTGACCCCGGATAAATCGGACTGACCGTTTAAAGTCCCCTCCGGAGCAGACGTGCCCATCAGGTCTCCGCTGTCTTGATGTTGGATGGCCCAGGCGCTGAGAAATCGGTTGATTGCTTCCGGTGAGATATGGGTCTGCAACTGTTCAAAGGGGCCGATGCCCACCCGCCCGTTCTGAACATTCTTCCCATGCGACTGCAGGTATCCG
>JASFGZ010000030.1:0-17660 GCA_050123495.1 Desulfobacterales bacterium | reverse complement strand
GCAATGGCGGCGCGACTGAAACAACCCATTCCGACATTGTAAATATGGCCGCTCACCGGACATTGTTCCGAGACCAGATAAAGCGCCATGGGGGCTACCAGTTCCGGTTTTAATTTGTCAATCAAATCCGGCGGTAAAATATCCTGGGTCAACCGCGAGGCCGCCATCGGTGCGATAGTATTCACCTTGATATCGTGTTTTTCGCCTTCTAATTTTAAGGTGTTCATTAATCCCACCAAACCCATTTTGGCAGCCGCATAATTGGTCTGTCCAAAATTGCCGTATAGACCCGCTGCTGATGTGGTCATCAGGATTCTTCCGTATCCCTTTGCCTTCATTACGCCAAAGGCCGGACGCGAGACGTAATAGGCCCCGTTTAGATGGACGTCGATGACAGCCTGCCAGTTTTGCGGTTCCATTTTCAAAAAGGTTTTGTCCCTCAGGATCCCGGCATTGTTGATCAGGATGTCCACCGTACCGAAGGCATCTAAAGCGGTCTTAATGATATTCTCACCGCCTTTGACCGTGGCCACATTGTCGTGGTTTGCCACCGCCTCACCGCCGGAGGCGTTGATCTCATCGACCACTTTTTCGGCCGGTGCCTTTGATCCCTTTCCCGAACCGTCCCGGGCACCGCCCAGATCATTGACGACCACTTTGGCGCCACGCTTTGCCAATTCAAGCGCATAGACCCGGCCGAGCCCGGCGCCGGCACCGGTGACAATCGCCACCCGGCCATCAAACCGAATTTCTTCTTTAACAATGTCGCCGTATTCAAAAATGCCGTTATCCATTACCGCTTCGCCGGACGCTGCGTTAATGACGCGCCAGAGCGCCTTGCCGTCGTCGATTTTCCAGATCAATGTTTCAATCGGCACACCTGGATACAGGGGGCGTTTAAACCGGCAATCAAGGCGCCGAACCTTTTGCGGTTCACCCGGAACCAACGTTTCAATCAACGCCCGACACGCATATCCATGGGTACACAAACCGTGCATAATCGGCTTTTCAAAACCGGCCATTTTGGCAAATTCGCTGTCCACATGCAGTTGAAACGTATCACCGGAAAGCCTGAAGATCAGCGGCTGATCCAGTGTGGGCGTGGCGTCCACAACAAAATCCGGCTCTCTGTCCGGAAAATGGATTTGTTTTCTGGGTGCATCCTCACCACCAAATCCGCCGTCCAGCCGCGCAAAAACAGTGGCAATGCTGGTAAACAATTTGGACCCATTTGAGTGCCGCGTCTCAAATTTTGCGATGATCAGGGCACCTTTTTTCTTGCCCTTGTCATAATAATGGGTAATGGCACCTTCGGTGGAAAGGGTGCCCTCAGGCGGGATCGGGTTGTGGAAAATGATTTCATGTTCGCCGTGTAAAATGCCGGCCAGATTGACATTGCTGGCAGTTGCCAGATCAGGCATTAAATCGTAAATCGTCGTAATTGCAAAGCTGGGAATCACCTTTAGATCTTTTTCATAACAATAATCCAGATCTGAAAACCCGGCGCCGACCCCCAGTGCATAAAGCACGGTGTCCTTCCAGGTGTAGTCTTTGGTAAAAGGTCCGATTTTTTTACCGATGGCATTCAGGTCTAAAGCCATGTTTTCCTCTCAAAGGATTGTTAATTTTTAATGGTTAATAGGTATTGGGTATTAGTGATGTCGAGGATTGAATCATTTTTCCATAAAAAATAACGAATACCCAATACCCGATTCCCAGTACCCGATACCCAGCTATTTTTTCTCGAGCGTAAAAGCCGGTACCAGTATGAATTTTAACGTCTCTTTTACGACCTTCATGTATTTTTCGCGGTCGGTTTTCAGCATAGGGCGGAAAAAGCTTTCCCCGGAGATAAAGTTTAAGACCGTATTCCAGACCGCCAGTATCCTGGCTTTGGCTTGGAGGGAAACTCTGGTCTTATCGACAGCAAGATTCATGGCAACGGCAATGTTGGAAATGTATTCGGGTATCTTAATGTCCATGGTTACGCCGTGGCGGGTTTTGCCGAGATAGCCGAAAAGGATTAAATTCGATACTTCCGGATGTGAGAAAAGATAATCGCACATCATGTCGATCGAAACCTCGAGGCGGGTCTTAAGGGTTTTACCGCTGACTTCTTTTTCGACTTCATTTAACCGTTCCCGAATCTCTTCGCTGACATCCTGGAGGACCGCTTCATATAAATCCTGTTTTTCACCCCAGTGGTAATAAAGGGTGGCAATATCGATACCCACATCCTTGGCGATCATACGGGTCGTGGTACCATTGTAATCATATTCACCGAATATCTTGCGTGCCGAGACCAGAATTCTGGCTTTCATCGAATTCGGGTCCTGGCGCGCTCTCTCAAGACGCGAAGGCATTTAAATACTCCTTTTAATCCGCAATAATTTTCCATCAATTGATGGAATAAATTGATGGAAGATTATTAAGCGACGCCCCTAAAGTCAAGCGATTTTTTGGGGGGACCGTGCGTCTGTTGATATACACTTGACAGACACCACAAAGGGGCATATTACTCGACGCAAACCTTTGCTGAACTTCAAAGTTGGTCTGTAAATTGAGTGAGCCCTTTTGTCAAAAGGAGGGAAAATGAAAAAAGTGTTGATGATTTTGGTTGGACTTGTTTTCATCGCGGGCGTTATCGGTGGTGCCTACGCGCAGTTTGCCAAGCCCGAGTATGCTATTAAATACCGTAAGGCGGTCATGTTTCTGATCGCCCAGCATTTCGGACGCATGGGCGCAATGGTAAAAGAGAAGATGCCTTATAACCAGGAGGTTTTTACACGAAATGCCATGCTGGTTGAAACGCTGTCGCATCTTCCCTGGGAGGCGTCCATGGTGCCTGGAACCGACACAGGGGATACCACATTGAACGCGTCGGTTTTTGCGCAGCAATCCAAATTCGAAGAAGTTGCCCAAGCATTCGAAGCCCAGGCCACCAAACTCGCCAGCGTCGCCCAAAGCGGCGATTTTAGCGCTATCAAAACGCAGTTTGGAGAAGTTGGCAAGAGTTGCAAGGCCTGCCATACCCGCTTTCGCACCAAATAGGCACCCCGGGGGGGCAACCCGCAGGTATACGTGCAACAGACGAGTTGTTTGCTGAGCCCGAGCCCTATCGCACGAGCAGATAGACCGCCAGCACAGCCAGCCCGGCAACCACCGCTGCGATCCAGCTGCGGCCGGTTGCGGGTTGAGGGTTGGTCCCGCTCCACTCCTTGACACCGGTGATCATCGGCTTGACCAGATTTTCACGTTTAAAGAAGAAGTAAAACAGCACCGCCAGGACGTGGATGGCTACAAGTGCGATAATCACTTCCTGATTTAACTTGTGAACCCGGGTCAACCAATCGCTGGTGGCCTTGCTGACCCAGTCAAAGAGCGGGCCCTCGGTGATAATATCGTCGTTGGCGAACAATCCGGTTGCGGCCTGGACGAACAGGGCAACCAGCATGCCAATGATCGACCAGCCGCCGAGCGGATTATGACCGAGGAAGTGCGTCGAATCGCTGCGAACAAGCGTCGCTGCGTAGCGAACGACTGCAGAGGGACTCCGAACAAAGGTCACAAAGCGTGATTCCCGGCTGCCGATAAATCCCCAGGCCAACCGGAACAGGAGCAGGGCAAGGATTGTGAAGCCGCTCCACTCATGGAACTGCATCGCATTGCCACCAATTTTGCCGGTTACAAAAGAAATGACCACCAAAACCACCAGCAACCAGTGAAACAGCCGTGTGGGCAGATCCCAGACCAATACACTTGTTGGAGTGCTTTCCACATTCCCCTTGGTGAGTTTAGAAAAAATACGTATAAATCTGGATTGGATCCTTATCGGCAAAAATTTGTTTAAGCTTGGGTTACTTATCTTCTTTTTCGGTTTTTTCTAGAATTCGATTGAGCGTCGCGTTAATCGCTAAAAGAGCGTGTTTAATGTCATTTAATTGATGCATGAGTGACTCTTTACCAGCGGGGTTGTTGGCGGTTGACGCACGGGTTCCGATTTTGCGGGAAATGTCGTCCAATCGGATGCCCAGGGTGACAATAAAATACAGCAGAAGTATGAAGGCAAAGTTTTCCTCCCGCCAATACAACACCTGCCAGCCGACATAAAGAATCACTAAGAAAACGGCACTGGTTAAAAAATACGGATGATTAACAATCCAATTTCTTATTTTTTCTATCATTTAGTTTTTGCTCTACTGATGTTTGTTGAGAAATCTGGAGACGCCCTTCGCTGTTGGTATGGCTGGACGCGCACCATACTTCGCACAGCATAGAGCACCGACAGCACTGGCATAGGTCAGCAGGTCTTTCCAGGGCTTGCCGTATGCCAACCCGGCTGCAAAGGCGCCGTGGAAAGCGTCACCGGCACCGGTGGTATCCACCGCATCAATGGCAAATGCCGGCAAGCGGCCGCTGCCATCCTCGTTTTTCCAGACCAGTCCTGCTTCGCCCAGCGTAATGACAACCGCAGGACTATATTGGCTCAATTTTAATGCGGCCTGGAGCGGATTTTCTATACCGGTACACTCACGCGCAAATTTTTGCGAGGCCACCGTGTAATCCACCTGTTCCAATAATTTCAGGGAACCCTTGTGAACCGATCCGGCATCAAGGACGGTTGGTATCCCCCGACCTTTAATGGTCTTCATTTGTGCCAGCGAAACTTCAGGCTCATGGCCGTCAAATAAAATCACTTGCGGATGCGATCTTGATAAATCAATTTTGTCCGCCGGCAAGGGTGGCGTCGCACCTTTGTAGTTCACCACCGTGCGCCGTCCATCCGGTTTAACCAAAATCGCCGAAAGCGGCGTCGGTGAATCACCGCGAACAATTAAATCGGTATTTACAGCCGCCTGGCTGAATTCCTCGAAATGCAACTGCCCAAAAAAATCGTTGCCTAAATACCCGGCAAAAGCCGATTTGAGTCCCAGACGCGACACCGTCACCGCCGCATTTGCCGCCGGCCCGCCACCGCAGCTGATAAACTCTTCCGCAACGGTCTTTTCGTCTGCGTCCGGATGATGATCAACGGCAAATACCAGATCATAGGAAGCATGCCCGACACAGAGTACATCCACATTGGTTTTCATTCTAAACAGGAAAGTGATTTCAAAACGAGTCGGACTTTTTAAGTTCCTCGTCTCTCAGAACCCGGCGTAACACCTTGCCCACATTGGAAACCGGCAAACTTTCCCGGAATTCAATGTGCTTGGGACGTTTGTACCCGGGCATCTTATCTTTACTGAATTCGAAAATTTCTTCTTCGGTAGCCTTTTCACCTGGCTTAAGCTGAATAAATGCTTTCACGGTTTCCCCGCTTTTTTCATCCCGAGCGCCAATCACAGCCGCCAGTTCCACCTTGGGATGCTGAAAGAGAATATCTTCGACATCACGCGGGTAAACATTAAATCCACCAACGATAATCAGATCTTTTTTACGGTCGGTAATCAGGATATACCCTTCGTCGTCGATATGGCCAATGTCACCCGTCAGGAAATATCGCTTGCCCTCTATTTCGCGGAATACGTTCTCATCTTCCTCGGGTCGGCCCCAGTACCCTTTCATTACCTGGGGGCCACAGATCGCAATTTCACCATCTTCACCCCGGGGTAATTCTGTTTCGCCGGTTTCGATATCCAGAATTTTGATGTCGGTGCCGGGTATCGGAAAACCAATAGAGCCAATTTTGCGTTGCTCCAGGTTCGTGGGATTGATCGTGGCAATGGGTGCGGTTTCACTCAAGCCATACCCTTCAAAAATGACGGAACCGGTCTTTTCTTCAAACTGGCTGCAGACTTCGGGCGGCAGCGGTGCACCACCGGAGAAACAACCCATCAGGGAGGTTAAATCAAATTGATCGAGCAGCGCATGATTGGTAAAAGCGACAAAAATCGTTGGTACGGCAGGCATGACGGTCGGTTTGTACTTCTGCACGGTCTTCAAAACCTCGGTGAAAGGCGGATTCCCGGCACGGGGATCGGGAACGCATATCAGACGGCTGCCGGTGCCGCAAGCGGATAACATGGTACAGGTCAGACCGAAACTATGGTACCAGGGCAGAACACCGAGGTACGTGTGAAACCCGCCCATACGCGTTTTTTCCGGCTTGCCGCCCGGTTCATGTACCAAACGAATCCACTCCAATGCGGCTTCCATATCATAGGTAAAATTGGTGTGCGTCAGGGCTGCACCTTTGGGGACGCCGGTGGTGCCGCCCGTGTAAATGATCAGCGCCAAATCCTCTGCCGGGTTAATCTCAACATCCGGTGGTACAGGTTTGGCGGCTGCGACCACATCATCAAAGAAGAGATGGCCGGGCTGGTAATTACCCGCTTTGGGAATTTTGCCTAAAAGCCCGCCGATAAAGGCCTTGATTGGCGGCAGATAGGATTTGACCCCGCAAATCACGACCGTCTCTACTTCTGATCCTTTAATCGCTTCAACAGTAGTTGGGTAAAACTGGGGATGATCCATACAAAAGACAGCTTTAGCCCCGGCGTCTTTCAACTGGTAATTGAGCTCATTGACAGTATATAGTGGATTGCAGGTAACGCACACGGCGCCAGCTTTTAAAATACCAAAAAATATAGCCGGATAGTGGGGTAGATTCGGCAGAAAAATGGCGACGCGGTCTCCTTTTTGGATACCGCGCGAGGCCAAAAAATTGGCGATGCGATCAGCAGTATCTTTTACCTGAGTAAAGGTGCGGGTGGCATCGTTGAAAATCGTATAAACCTGGTTCGGATATTCATCTGTCGCATCGTCCAGAATGGAGAATAGGGGCTTCTCATAACCGGAAACGTCGTTTGCAACACCTTCGGGCCAGTTGGGCGTCGGCCATATTGTGGCTGCCATTCGAACCTCCTTTAGTTAGGGGTTGCTGAAAACACCTCCCTCAAGATGAATAATTTTTCTTCTGTTTATAGTGAATTGCGCCGTTAGTGTCAAACAGGCAACAAATCTATTTTTTCGTGCTTTCGAATTCCTGAAATCATAGATACTCAGAAAATTCGGTTTTTATGGCCTGGTAAAGCTCTTCTCCGATCGCCAGGCCGAGATCGATAAATTGGGGGCCAAATTTTTTCCCGGTCGGGGTTCTGAAAGTGGATTTAATCGTCGCCAGTTTCTCCATACCCTGGGAATAGCCATCCATAAATTTGTCGAGCGGTGGGTTAAAATAGGATACCATGTCCCAGAGGGTATCGTGGAAATTATCCGGGCCCCAACGAAATTTATCGGCATCATAAAGGCAGTTGGAAAGCAGTTCCCCTTCGGGTGTATCCGCATCGATATTGTCTTTAAATGCTTCATGGTTTTGAATAGCGCCACAGATGTTCTTAATTTCTTTGGAAGAAAACGGATATTTTTTCAGCACCTTTTTGGCATAGATAGCCGCGTGAGTTGAGTGATCTTTTCTTTTACGCTTGATGTCATGCAACAGACCGGCACTCTGCACCAAACATACCACACGGGAAAGACGGTCTTTATCATACCCACCTTGTTGAGCTTCGATATACATTAAGGTACCCGCATCATGGGATACCTTCACCGCATGCATCAGACCGTGTCCGAAATCATCTTCCAGGGTTGCGCTAACGAAGGAAAGCAGTTTTTTGATGACCCGGTCACTGTCAAATAAATTTCTCGAGGCCTCATAGGCCTCGGCATGATCATGATAAAAGTCCGGGGCGGGATGACGCATGACGATCTGACGGGCGCGCCGACGGATTTGATAATAAATTGGCTGCATATGGGTGTTCATGGAGTGGTGGCGTATTGAAACCACCTTGATTGCAGATTTTGGAATCTGGATTGCGGATTTGGAATGTTGGAGAACGAATGCGTATCTGCTCAGTCTGTTATTAAATCTAAAATCCGAAATCTGAAATCCAAATTATGAATAGCTCCATTACTCCTATTTCTATCATCACCAGTGTGCATCTGTGGTTGGCTTCTCGAAACGTATATTTTAACCAAGTATACGGGACGATTATATCTCAGATAGGGAAAACGGCTTGCTACAAACTCTCCACTCTCCATCTTCTTTTACAAGGGTGAGGGTTTCATCAACCTCATGGGTTTCAATGAGGAAAAACAATCTTCCAATTATCGCATAAACAGGATTGATGCAGCGTAGCCGCTCTCCGGTAATTCTTACTTTAGCGGTGTTTTCATCCGTCATCCTGATTTTGGTTTTGACATGGGAAAGTTGGTTTCTCATATAACTCGGCGAAAAGCCCATTGCTCTTGCCTTTTCGGCGGAATGATACAGATAGCCACCTACAATATCGGCCTCTTCATCCTCAGAAAGTTCACTGCAAAGCCGTTCCGCCATCGAAGTGCCGTCCAGCATAAAATATGCTTTGGTGAATTCAACCGCCGCTTCTGCAGGGCTATCCACCTTGCCGACAGAGATCAGAATCACCTGCAGGATGACCGCAATCACGATCACTGACCCGATAATCATAATATTTTTACCGGTTAGCATTTATTTGGCCTCCTTCGAACCTTTATTAAACATCGTTCAGAGCCGCTGAATTTAGTTGTCAAGTGAAAAGGGCCCCGTGGACAAATTTTTATTCGAGTTCAATCCATTGATCACTGTTCAGATTGAGATTTAATTTAAATAATCTCACTAACATAAAACCGTTGCCGATGACAAGAATTTTTGGATCATCAACTCTGGCAACTCGGCTTCAAAGAAAAAGCGATTAAGCGGGAAAGCGCGTAAGTCGGCAGACCAATAATCTGAGAGGATAGTACAGTTCAATAGTTTCAAGGCGAATCCGCTTGATGACGTTTGGATTGCCTAAATCAAGCCACTGAGGTAAGCTTATGGTCGCCAATAATTCGATTTGACATTTTTGGTATTTTTCCAAAGCAAGGTTTTTTAGATAGCTTCTCAATTTATTGGGGGTTAACGAAAATGGGGACTGAAAACAATAATATCTTCCGCCACATTCAAAATGCCGTAATTTATTCATGGGCCGGGTGTAAAGCCGCATGGGACAATGAATTGGCTTTTCGAACCGAAGTTATTGTGATTGCACTCATGATGCCCATCGGCATCTGGATCGGTAAAACGGCCGTGGAATGGGCATTGATCATCGGTTCCGGCTTGTTAATTCTTATTATCGAATTGCTCAATTCAGCGGTAGAAAACGTGGTGGATCGTATCGGAACGGAACACCATATTTTATCCAAGCAGGCAAAGGATTTGGGTTCGGCAGCGGCTGCGATAAGCATGCTGACCGCTGTAATTGTGTGGGGTTTGATCGCTTATGAGCGATTCCTGAAATGAGATAGGCGCAAGGGCGTTTGTTGAAGTTATCTGAAGTTTAACGAAGGATGCACTTTTCAACCCAGGGCTCGGCAACCGCTTTAAGCTGTAACAACTCATCATCGGTATATTCGTAGTTGGTCTCTCTAAAGAACTCGGGGTTTAGCATTTCACTTTTGTGAAAGCGCTGCAGTGCATACACGGCCGCACCTTGAATACGTCGACAAATATTCTCAATGATCGGAGCTGTTACAATGGGTTTGACACACGTGGTTCTAAATTCATACGCAATTGCAGATTCCATAATAACCTGAATACTTGAAAGGATCGACGTCATATCGCAGTTGCGTTTGATATAGGTCGTATATTTTGTAGGATCGGTTTTTAAGTCCATGGCGATATAATCCACAAGACCCTCATCAATGAGCCGTTTGATAACCCGTGGACGGCTTCCGTTGGTATCCAATTTTACCGGATACCCCATTTGCTTTATGTGCATGCATAAATCAAAAAGATCTTCCTGAAGCGTAGGTTCACCACCTGAAATGACCACCCCGTCTAAAAACCCTTTGCGCTTTTCGATGAACCGATAGACATTGCCGGGATCAAATTCAGCAGTGCGCCCGTAACAACCTTTGACCAAATCCGGATTATGGCAATATGGACAGTCAAAGTTGCAGCCCGACAGGAAAATACCACAGCTTAGTTTCCCCGGATAATCAATCGTCGAATTTTTTAATAGCCCCCCAATATGCATAGGCGCTCCTCAGCCTTCTATCCTCTGTTTTCTGTTTTCTGACTTCTGTCTTCTGAAATCACGCCACCTTAAAAAATTTACGGTTACTATATTCGGCCTGTTTGCCATTATTCCATTGTTTCACGGGCCGCAAATAGCCCACAACCCGTGAATAAACTTCAGTTTTCTGATTGCAGATCGAACAGATCGCCTGCTCCCCATTGATGTATCCGTGCGATGGGCAAACACTGAAAGTGGGTGTCAATGTAAAATAAGGAAGCTGATAATTCGTAGTGATCTTCCGTGCCAAATTCTTGACGACTTGAATGTCGCTGACATGTTCGCCGAGGAAAAAGTGCAGAACCGTCCCGCCTGTATATTTTGCCTGGAGTTTATCCTGCAGCTCCAGGGTTTGAAAAATATCATCCGTATAGTTCACCGGAAGCTGGCTTGAATTCGTATAATAAGGCGCCGCCCCGGTAAGAAAATCCGCTTCATTGGCACAAATGATTTGCGGGAACTTCTTTTTATCCAGCATGCAAAGACGGTAGGCGGTGCCTTCAGCCGGAGTGGCTTCCAGATTGAAAATATCTCCGGTATCCTCCTGTATTTCCGAAATTAAATCCCGCAGAAAATCCATGACCTGTAAAGAAAATTTTTGACCACGCTCGGATGCAATGTCTTCGCCCAGTAAATTTAAACACGCTTCGTTCATACCGATGATACCGATGGTGGAAAAATGATTTTTCCAGTACAACCCGGTTCCATTTTTGATTTCACGCAAATAAAACCGCGAGTAAGGGTACAGATTTTTGTCCGTGAACAGTTCAAGAACTTTGCGTTTGATCGATAGGCTTTCGGCGGCTAAGAGGACTTTTTGTTTCAGGTTTTTAAAAAAATCGTTCTCAGAAGGACTGACATATCCGATGCGCGGCAGGTTGATGGTAACGACGCCAATGGATCCTGTCAGGGGGTTGGCGCCAAAAAGGCCGCCGCCGCGTTTTAATAACTCCCGGTTATCAAGGCGTAACCGACAGCACATGGAGCGTGCATCTTCAGGCGCCATATCAGAATTCACAAAATTTGAAAAGTAAGGAATCCCGTATTTTGCGGTCATTTTCCAGACCACATCCAGATTCGGATTGGCCCAATCAAAATCAGCCGTAATATTGTAGGTCGGAATCGGAAATGTAAAGACTCTTCCTTTGGCGTCGCCTTCCATCATGACTTCGGCAAAGGCTTTGTTTAGCAAATCCATCTCCGGCTGGAACTCGCCATAGGTTTGTTCCTGTTCGCTGCCGCCGATAATCACGGGCTGATCTTTTAAAACTGCTGAAACATTTAGATCCAGGGTGATATTGGTAAAAGGTGTCTGAAATCCAACCCGGGTCGGGATATTGATGTTGAAAATAAATTCCTGCAGCGCTTGCTTGACAGCATCATAATCCAGCTGATCATAACGAATAAATGGTGCCAGCAGCGTGTCAAAATTGGAAATCGCCTGGGCACCGGCGGCTTCTCCCTGCAAGGTATAGAAAAAATTGACAATCTGCCCCAGTGCGGATCGCAGGTGTTTCGCAGGCGCACTCTCGACCTTGCCTTCAACGCCCTTGAAACCCTGGCGCAGCAAATTCTGAAGGTCCCAACCGACACAGTAGACCGATAAGAGGTTAAGGTCGTGAATATGAATATCTCCGTCCTTGTGGGCCTGTCGGATTGCAGGTGGATAAATTGAGTTTAACCAGTATTCGGACGTCACCTCAGATGAAATGTAATTGTTCAGCCCTTGCAGCGAATAACACATATTGCTGTTTTCTTTAATTTTCCAATCGCGCTTTTGAATGTAATGGTTGACTAAATCCACATTGGCCTTGGTGGTAATCTGCCTGATTTGGGCATGTTGCTCGCGGTATAAAATATAGGCTTTCGCCGTTTTGAAGAAGGGAGAATCCAGTAGCACAGCCTCTACGATATCCTGGATCTCTTCCACTTCGGGTGCCGGATCCAGCTGTAAATCGTGAGCCAAAGTTAACACCCGCAATGTGAGTTTCTTGGCTTCTTTTTCCCCGAATTCGTCAGTTAAATTTCCTGCTTTAGCAATCGCGGCGGTGATTTTGGATGCATCAAATTTAACAATCCTGCCGTCTCGTTTTTTTATGCTTTCAAACACTTAAGTCACCTCACCTCGTTTTATTAAACAATCATTTTGCGGTAATCCATCCCAATAAACCCTTCAGCCCGGCACCCGGGGTGTTGAAAACAGATCGGCCTTAAGACCCGTTTAATGAATTCATGTATTTAGGGTAACTGCTGATTGAAAGTCATAAGATCTTAGAATCCAATGACCGAAAGAAAAGGGCTTATAAAAGCCCCCTAAGTGTAAAATGGTGTAAAATCCTGTAAAATCCTGTAAAATCAAAAACCATAAAAAAAACCACAATATGTGGTTTTTCATTCAGTTGAACCAAATATTACCACAATATATTGATATTTGTCAAATAAAAAAATCAATATATAGTGTAATTTTCAAATAAAAATAGCCGGGTAATTTTATATTTAAAATAATAACAATCGGTTGATAGACAAGGTGATCGCAAACCGAGTGATTCCGCTAAATACAGGATAGGACGTATTGAAAATGGCTTTAGATTTGAGATGAAAATGAAAACATTAACCGGTCAATTTTCGCAACTGGCAAAACTTCTAAAAAAGCGATCAAAGCGCTGGGACTTACAAATTGATGGTTTTGACCTATCCATAAACACTTATTTTTCTCGGGCATGGTCCAGACCGAGCTTCGTTCTTAAATTTTTGCGATGAAAACTGATCGTGGTTGTCAAAACATTCAGAATATCAGTTCGCGGAGGTTATCAAGATATAATCCGCAACGCCCAGTTCAACCTCCTCTCCCACCGAAGCCAGGTAAATCGTTCGAAATGATGCGCCGGTGCGGCGAAAGGTCCGGTCCGGAATTCCATATTTGTATTGGATATGTCCGTTTCCGGTCAAAACAACGATCTTTTTGTTGCCAAGATTAGAAGCGATGGATTCCGCCATAATTTCGTCCCAAACACACTGGGCCATATAAAAATCATCGAATTTGACGTTGCTTTTAAAATGATGTCGCTTAAATACTTCCTCGGCATAGTTTCGATGAGCTGTATTTGTGGTATCAATCTCTTTGGGAAGATATTGCTTATCGTCATCGGCTAAATTGTCAATTCCGCCGACACGAATCCGGCCAGGAATATGAGAGGGAATATTCAAGGCAACGATTTTGATTCTGTTTTCCTTAATAAATAAAAAAATATTCCGGTACAATGCGAAATCCCACCGCCAGTTCGCATACCAGTGCACTTTTCGCAAAAAATTTTCTTCCTCGAGCAGACCGGCAGACCATAAGTCCAGCACCGGTTGATAGGAACGATCTAACATTTCCATTCCAACTTCTATGGAATGGTGGTTCTTAAAGACGGCCTCAATTATTTTTAACTGGATGTCATGGTGAGCGTTGTTGGTGTGCTTTTCTCCGATAAAAACAATTTGACTGTTGTCTAAATCGTTCATCAATTCGTCAAAAGTGACTGTCTGTCCCGTTTTCGCTGAAATAATAGTACCGGGCTCAACAGCAGTTGATGTATCTTTGATCAGCACCGTATCAGATTTCACAGCGCACCCCCAAACTAAACTTAGAGCAACAACGCCGACATAAAAGCGCCTGAAAAACAAAAATATCCGGCAAACCCCCTTGTTTTTTCGATACATATCAACACCTTGATTTTTCACATTTGGACAGGTAAAATGAAGTAAAGGTAACGCACTCTGTCATTCTGCAAAACAAACCGGACAGCACAGCCATCGAGCATAGATGCGGTTGTGAAACCGCTTCTGGGTCGAATATCCAATTTCAACCTAAACCTAATTTGAGCGATTGTCGAGGTTGCCGCAGCTACAAGGCAGATGTTGTTTCGCTATAGTCGCCTATGCGGGACGACATCTAACACAGTAGATGCGGTAAGATCGGCAATCCCCTATGGGGTTTCAATTTTTTTAAAAAAATAGATAGAATTCATTGATGATAAGACAAAATAATCCCTTTTTAAAATTTGAAACGATCAATTTAGGTTAACGTTATATTACAATGCCTTCTGATAAAAGCCCGGTATTCAGAAAAGAGATCATTCCCTGGTACAATTCAAACACAGCTTATATCATTGTGATTGTATTTTTGCTACTGGTGTTTTTATTTGCGATAGTCGGTATCTCGGTGACCAAAGAAGACCCGGCATACAACCATTATGTTTGGGTGCCGATAGTATTGCTTGTATTGAGCTCAGGGATCATCATCACCACAATTGCCCGCCTGATAAAACGCCACACCCGTAAATCTGCCAAATAACAGTTCGTCGTCTATCCAAAGTTGGCTTACCGCCGCATTATGCGCTGTCATCATCGCTGTTTTCCAAAAGTGGATAAACGAGCTCAATAAAGTGGTGAATAATTTGCGCCGTTGCTCCCCATATAAGGACTTCCTCAAAAGGATATTCAAGTTCGCGAATGGCAGTTCTGCGCCGATGATAGTGTCTGGCTCGATGAATGTGAATAAGCTTTTTCAGCGGTATTTCAAGAATTCTGGAAATTTCGGTTGAATCATACCGAACCGGTCCCTTGCCATTCCACAGCCCAATGAAAGCCTCGATATCTTTGGGCTTGGTGAGGGTTTGGAAGTGCCCGAGGGAGCCGATAAAATCAACCTGATCCCGGCTGATGTTTAATTCTTCTTTCAACTCTCGAAAGGCGGCCGCAACCGGGCCGGCGTCTTGGCTTTCAAGATGCCCCCCCGGCAATGCCGCCTGATTCCGCCAAGGGTAACCTTCAGTGTCGGATTTCTGAATGGCTAAAATATGTGGATCAGGCGTATTGTAAACCAGTAAAAATACACACGCCTGCGGATACGAACGCCCTTTGGGAGGTTGCTTGGGGCTGGCATTATTGATCATTTCTTTTAATCGGGAATAATTGATCATTCCAAATCCTTGTGCCCGGCAAATTCAAGATTTATGGATTTCGGGTAATTACGGGCCTGATTGGGTTTTCCAAACCGGGTGGTTGCATGTATACCGATCGCGTGCGGCGCACCCGGTTCCAACTGCAACAATTGGGGCACTTCGCGCTCCTGTCTTTTCCCGCCGATGGCGGTAAAATCCAAGCCACCGTTTTGGGGGTGGGCGTTGATTCAACGCAGTTCAATGCTGGCAGACCAGATGCGGCAGGTGGCTTCCGGGGATATTCGATTTACGCCGGCGGTTCGAGGGGGCCATTATTGGCGAAATTTTTGATCATCATTTGGCCCAGTTCCTGGGAGCGGTTGGTTGCAACCTCCACAGCATTAATTATCGTGGTGCGTAACCCGCCTTTTTCAAGCGTAGCCAGGCCGGCAATCGCAGTACCTCCCGGAGATGTCACCCTATCTCTGAGCTGGCCCGGGTGTTCATGGGTCTCTATCAACATCTTTGCAGCCCCCAGTACTGTTTGGGCGGAAAGAAAAAGAGCTTCCTGACGCGACAATCCCACCTTCACACCGGCATCGGCCATGGCCTCAACGATCAAAAAGAGGTAGGCCGGACCGCTGCCACTCAACCCGGTAATCGCATCCATCAGGTAATTTTCGGGAATAAACACGGTCTTACCGATGGAATCGAAAATGGTCATCGCCATCTGAATATCCTCCTCACTGGCGTTTTTCCCGGCGGCAACGGCGGTGGCCGATTCTTTAACTGCCGCTGCAATGTTGGGCATGACCCGGATCAAACGCAGCTTTTTATTCAGGCAGGATTCGATGGCCTCCATGGGAACGCCGGCGGCAATCGAAATAATTAATTTTGATATATCGAGTTTCTCGGCGGTTTCATTGAGAACGGACGCCATAATCTGGGGCTTGACGGCATAAATAAGAATGTCTGAATTGGCAACCGCTTCCAGATTGTTCGCTGTCGTTTGAACCCCGTATTTTTCCTGTACCACTTTGAGTTTTGCCTCTCGCACATCTGTACAGGTAATATGCTCGGGCTTGGATGATCCCGAGCCGACAAGGCCGCTAACAAGGGCTTCACCCATATTTCCGGTTCCGATAATTCCGATTTTTTTGTTGTTTAACATAATATAGAACTCCGCTCGGCTAATTTTGTTGAAAACCCGCCGGCGAACTCAATTTCTCGCCGGATAAGTACCGTAAATCTTGTGAATTTCTCTCAAAATCCATGCAATCTATAGCCTGACCGGCTGTTAGTCAAGAAAATTATCAAACGAAGCTCCCCGATGCCCAATTGGATCTCATATTGACAGATTTTCTCAAAAATATTATAATGGTTTAACCATTATAATATTTTCTGATTAATCGCCGTGGTCAAATATTAAAAATTCTTCCGCAACGAAAGGAAAAGCACCCATGTTCCAAAAAGCCAAGCAAACCAAGGTCTTTCAAGATGTGGTCGCGCAAATCCAGGAAGCCATCCTTGACGGAAGGCTGAAAACCGGAGACACGCTTCCTTCCGAGAGACAGCTCAAAGAGATGTTCAATATCAGCCGGGGCACATTGCGCGAAGCGTTGCGGGTTCTGGAACAAAAAGGCCTCATCGAAATTAAACTCGGCGTCGGCGGCGGATCGGTGGTTAAAGATGTTAATGTCGAACAGGTTAGCGAGAGTCTCGGCTTGCTGATTAAATCTCAAAAGGTTTCATTGAATCATTTAGCTGAATTTCGCGAAGATGTCGAAGGCATCGTCGCCGCCCGTGCAGCCGCAAGACACAGCAAAACAGACATCTCAGTTCTCAAAGCGCTTCTCGCCAGGGCACGTCAATGTATTGATGATGGCATATCACAGCAAAATGCCTTCATCGAAATCGACAAACAGATCCATATGACGCTGGCACAGGTTGCCCAAAATCCGATTTACATATCTGTGCTCCATTCTGTTCATGAGAATATTCAACGCTATTATGAGCAGTTTCTTTCCATGGAAGAACGCGAATTGAAGGAAAACTATCAGGACCTCTGCGATCTTGTGGAGGCGGTGGAAAAACGAAAGACCGACCAGGCCCGCCGATTGGCCCGCGGCCATGTTCATCGATTTAATCGGTATATGGAAAAAAGAAAAAAAGAAGAGGAAGTAAAAATAAAAAAGGCATAATGCGTTTCATTCGAGGATTTTTTTACCACGCAAGCACGAAAATATGAAAACACGAAAAATTTAATAAAATTTCGTGCGTTTTTCCTTTCGTGTTTTCGTGATTGATTTTTTGTTTGCCGGCAATTTAGATTTCATATATCTCAAATGAAAATGGGAAAAACAATATGGCCTTGAAACGCATCACCAGACATCCGATTCTGGAAATTCCTGAAAAGAAAGAAGTCCCCTTCACCTGGAATGGGAAACAGTTGACCGGGTATGAAGGCGAAATGATATCCTCGGCTCTTTTGGCCAACGGCATTCATATATTCGGCCATCACCCCAGGGATAACAGCCCCCAGGGTATGTTTTGCGCCAATGGACAGTGCTCCCAATGTCTGGTTATTGCAGATGATCGGCCGGTCAAGTCGTGCATGACGCCCCTGGCGGAGGCGATGATCGTCGAAAGTGTT
>JASFGZ010000029.1:0-17697 GCA_050123495.1 Desulfobacterales bacterium | reverse complement strand
CCCATGATGGGTTCGCGACAGGCGACGTCTGTGAGCAGATTGGCGTTGGCCTCACCCCCCCACCCGTGGGGCGCCAGCACGACCCCTTCGGCCACCCGTTTGTCCACGCAGGCCTTCATTTTGACCCGGCCCCGGTTGGTTTCGATCACGACCGGATCACCGTCCTCGATGCCGTACTTCTCAGCCGTTTCAGGTCCGATCTCGGCCAGGGGATCAGGGAAAAGTTTCCGAAGGGCCTCGACCTGGTGAAGCTGGCTGTGGGTATAATAAAGGTTGCGGTTGCCGACGGAAAGGATCAGCGGGTATTTTTCCAGAAATGACGTCTCCCCGCGGACCGGGCCCCTTTCCGGTTCCAGGTACGAGGGGAGGGGATCGAAACCGACCTGTTCCAGCGCATCGCAGTAAATCTCAATCTTTCCAGAAGGGGTGCGAAGGAAGCCTTCCGGGATCTCGTACTTCTTGTCGGCATAATAATCCCCTTCCGGTTTTTCGTTTAGTAGATAATCAAAAGAAAAACCGCTCGGTGCGATCATGAAAGCAACGAATTCCTTTTCAGATTTCCACGGAAAGCTTTCGCCCAAACCCAGCCGGTTGGCAAGTTCCGTCAGGAACCGCCATTCCGACCAACTTTCATGGGGCGGTTCGATGCACTTTTTGCGAAGCATGAGAAAAGGGAGGCAGTGGCAGACGTTGTACGTATAGGCGATGCCCCATTTTTCTAAATGCGAGCAGGCCGGGAGCACGTAATGCGCGACACGGGCGGTTTCCGTCATAAAAAGATCGTGAACCACCAGAAGCTCGAGTTTTTCAAAGGCCGATTTGAAGGCATTGCTGTCGGGCATGGATATCAGGGGGTTGCCGCCGATGACCATAAAGGCCTTTAGCTTTTCAGGAATACTCTCAGGGACGATCGTCACCACGCCGTATGGTGCCTTGCGGCCCCAGAGCTCGTAAAAGAGCGGATAGCGGTCGCCGCCCAGAGGCATGCCTTCCACACTATAGCCCGGATGCCCGAACCTCGGCGGCGGACTCGTCACCCAGCCGCCGGGAACGTTGATGTTGCCGGTGATGGTCTGGAGAACCGCAAAGGCGCGGCTGTTCTGGGTGCCGTTGGCGGTCTGATCCTGCGTGCACGTGCCCTGAAAGATACTGGCCCCTCTGGTATTGGCAAAGAGCCTCGCCAGCTGGCGTATATCGTCGGCCGGAATCCAGGTTAACGCCTCGGCCCATTCGGGCGTGTATGACTTCACATGGGGCACCAACTTGTCAAAGCCGGTTGTATGCTGTTCCACAAAGTCATGGTCATAGAGATCCTCTTCGATGATCACGTTCATCATGGCCAGGGCCAGGGCGCCGTCCGTTCCGGGTCGAATGCGCAGGTACATGTCGGCCTGATCGGCCAAGGGGATCCGCTTGGGATCGATCACCACCAGTTGGGCACCTTTTTTCAGGTTCTTTTTCATAAAAAATTTAAGCGGAAAATCGGACTGGTCGGGGTTGTGCCCCCAGAGGATATAAAGGTTGCTGTCCGGTTCTTCGGTGGGATACCGCCCGAAGGTCATTTGCCTTGTCCGAATGCGCATGCGGTAACAGATACTTTCCACCGAGAAAAAGTTCGGCGATCCGAATCCCGAGCGCAGCAGGTGGACCAGGGTCGACATCTCCAGATTTTCCACGCCGATCGAGCCGCAGAAGAAACCGAAGACCTGCGGGCCGTAATCGTTTTTAAGCTGGGTCAGTTTCTCCGCTATCTCGTCCAAAGCCTGGTCCCAGGCAATTTCCTCGAATCCGCCATTCCGGCGCTTCAGCGGTTGTTTCAGGCGGTTGGGGCTGTAAACGACATCCAATGCATTGGCGCCTTTCGGGCATAGCCGGCCCCTGTTCAGGGGGTGGGATTCCAGCCCCCTGATCTTCACGGCCTTCCCATCTTCCACCGTCACCTTGGTCCCGCAGCTGTGGTAGCAGAGCGTGCAATCCGTAAAGATCTCCTTGCTTTCAACCATAGCGTTATCCTTTTTTGCTCTTTCTGACTATCGTTCTTTCTTCTTCAGGAATAGGAGGGGGAACAGGCTCGCCGGAAATCTGATCCACCGCACCAAAGCGAGGGGGACAAACCTCAAAGCAAGTTCCGCATTTTATGCATATGTCCTGGTCAATTACATGGATCTGGTTCTTGCCACCCGCAATCGCCTCGACAGGGCATCTCTTGCGGCAAATCATACAGGCCTGGCACTTATCCGGATTAATATAATACGAGACGACTTCACTGAATAACTGCTCTATCTCGTCACGGGTGAAAAATCGGTCATAGTCTGCTTCGTTTTCAAGGCGAGCCGCCAGTTTCTTCCTTTTGGCTATCTTAATATAGGGAATCAGCTTTCTGACTTCAGCAAGTTTGGACTTTAATTCATCTTCGTCTATTTCTTCGCTTTGGCCAAGTGGTCCTAACGCCTTAACCTTCTTGGAAAAATCATCAACGACTTCGGTAAAAAGAATTCCTTCACCGGAAGACATAAATTCGATACTTAATCTTTCCGGGTTCAGCCCGATGTGCTCCATTATTTTTCTACTTAGAAGCACCATATTGAGTGCATCATAATTTCCATGGGTAATATAGTTGCATTCATTAAGACGGCAGCCGCCAATAAACACCCCATCCATTCCATTTGAGAAGGCTCGGAGTATAAATTCCAGGTCGATTCTACCGGAACACATGACGCGAATAAGCCTGATTTCAGTTGAATATTGCAGTCTGGAAACTCCAGCCATGTCAGCAGCGCCGTATGCTCACCAATGGCATACAAAACCTATTATTTTGGGTTTAAACATAAGTCCTGCACTCATTCGTTCTCAACTCCTTTATCAGTAATTCCGGCGTTAAACCTGGGAATTATCTAACCCCGCAGAAACATAAATTCAGGTTCTAATAACGATTAACCAACAACCCATATCGCCTAATTGAGCGTTTTGCGCGCAATCAGGCGCCAGCCGCCGCATCGATTTGGCTCAATAGATCTTTATCGGTAAAGTGCTTAAGAAAAATCGCTCCGGTCGGACACTTCGCATTGCAGAGGCCGTCTCCTTTACAAAGAACGGGATTAACCACCGCCTTTTTGCCCTCTCTGGTTTTACGAAACTCTATGGCACCATACGTGCAGGCTGAGATACAGGCCCCACACCCCATACAGGTCTTTTCATCCACCTCGCAAACGGAACCGGAGACGGTGACGATATCATGTGAGAGCAGGGTTAAAGTCCGACTTGCAGCGCCATAAGCCTGGTTAATCGCTTCGGGTATATGCTTGGGATAGTGAGCCAAGCCACAAAGATAGACGCCTTCTGTACCAAACTCAACAGGTCTTAATTTAACATGGGCTTCTTTGAAAAAATCGTCCGGTCCCAAAGAGACCTTGAAAAATTGAGCGATTTCCCTGTTTCCCTCGGGGGCAATCACGGCAGCAGACAACGTCAGGTAATCGGCATCTATAGAAAGCTGTTTGCCTAAAATAAGATCGGTCGCGGAAATCCTTAAAACAGGCCGACCGCCCTCCTCAACCGCTTCCACCTGTGGTTTGTCATCCGGCTCATAGCGGATGAACCGCACATCGTTATCTGCTGCTTCCCGGTAATAATCCTCGCTAAACCCATACGTTCTCATATCCCGGAAAAGAATGTAGATATCCATCCGGGGGTTTATCTGTTTCAGTTTCAGGGCGTTCTTTATCGCATGGCTGCAACATACCCGGGCGCAGTAATTTCGATCTTCCTGTCTGCAACCGACACACTGGATCATCACCAGACTCTGGGCGTTGATCAGGCTTTCTTCTCGTTTGGAGATTTGCTCTCCCAGCTCCAGCTGGGTCAATACCCGATCGTTTTCGCCATAAAGGTATTCGTCGGGTTTATATTCAGCAGCACCGATAGCGATGACGGTTGCGCCATGTTTGATCTCTGTGACCCCTCTATCAGATTTCACCTTGGTTACGAAGTTCCCGACATAACCGGTGGCCTCTGTAATGACTGCATCGGCATAGACATGGATCAAGGGATGCTGATAAACCTTGCGCACAAGATCACTTAAATAGGCCTGAACATCCATCCCATCCAGCGTGTAATAAATTCTTCTTGCCGTTCCCCCCAGGTCTGTATCCTTTTCCAGCAAATAAACCTCATGTCCTTGTCTGGCTATGGAGAGCGCACAGGTCATGCCGGCGATACCCCCGCCAACCACCAGGGCCGTCTTGTTGACCGGTAGATCAATTTCCTGTAACGGCTGTAAAAGGCATGCGCGTGCGACCGACATGCGGGTGATGTCCTTTGCCTTTTCAGTGGCATCTTCCTTTTCTTTCGAGTGCACCCAGGAGCAATGTTCTCTAATATTCGCCATTTCAAAGAAATATTGATTGATTCCTGCCTCCCGAAGGGTGTCCCGGAATAACGGTTCAAGGGTTCTGGGGGAACAGGCAGCGACAACCACGCGATTGAGCCCCTTTTCCCGAATCGTCTCCGTTATGGATTCGGCAGAATCGGTGGCACATGAAAACAGCTGTTCGGTAGCGTAGACAACGTTTTCGAGGGTCGCGGCATAATCCACCACGGCAGGAACATCGACCACTCTTCCGATATTGGCGCCGCAATGACACACAAAAACACCTACTTTGGCCTCTTCTGCCGAGACATCCTTTTCCGGTGGATATATCCTTTCCTTGGACAGCTTCCCTCGCCTGTAACCAAGGAGTTCACCACATTGAGAGCCGGCTCCGCCGGCGGAATAAACCGACTCGGGGATATCCATGGGACTCTGGAAGGCTCCGCTTACAAAGACCCCCGGCCGGGTGGTTGCCATAGGATTGGAAGAATCTGCTTTGCAGAATCCGTGTGAATTGAGATCGATCCCGAACTGATCTGCCAGTTCTCCATAATCAGCAGGCGGGTTCAATCCAACGGATAATACCACCATATCGAATTCTTCTTCTTTTACGCCGTCCTCGGCAGTAGCGTATCTGATCGTTACATTTTTGCTTTCCGGGATCTCTTTTCCAATGGATACGTAGCTTCTGATAAATCGAACCCCGGGAAGTTGCTCGGTTCTTTGGTAAAATGGTTCGAAATCCTTGCCATAGGAACGAATATCGTTGTGGAATATCGTACACTCTGTCTCGGCGTCATGATCTTTTGTCAAGATCACCTGCTTCTGGGTATAGGTGCAGCATACGGCTGAACAGTAGCTGTTGCCGCCCGGGATGACCTGTCTGGAACCAACGCACTGGATCCAGGCGATTTTGTGGGGATGTTTCTTGTCGGAAGGGCGCAGGACCTCACCTTCGTGGGGCCCGGTGGCACACAGCAGCCGTTCAAAATCCAGACTGGTTACCACGTTCTCCATCGTTCCGTAGCCATAGTCGCCCCTTAGCTTGGGGTCAAATATCTCATACCCCGGAGCCAGGACAATCGCTCCTACGTTTATTTCCAGCTTTTCCGCCTCTTGATGAAGATCTATGGCCTCATTCTTACAGACGCCTTCACAGATGGAACATTTCTTTTCCTTCAGGTAAAGGCAGCTTTCATCTATATAGGTGACAAGGGGAACGGCTTGAGAGAAGTATATATGGATGGCTTTATTCGACGATAAGTCTTGATTGTATGGATCAGGAACCTTTACCGGGCAGTACTCTACACAGGTCGCACAGCCCGTGCATTTGTCCTCGATAATGTATCTGGGCTTTTTGTTCAGGGTGACCCTGAAGTCTCCGGCTTCTCCTTCTACACCGTCAACTTCAGTATAAGTCAAAACCTCTATGTTGGGATGCCGGCCGACCTCGACCAGTTTGGGCGAGAGTATTCACATGGAGCAGTCATTCGTGGGATAGGTCTTGTCAAGCTGGGCCATATGGCCGCCGATGGCAGGTGATTTCTCAACCATATAAACCTTATACCTCGAATCGGCAAGATCGAGAGCGGCTTGAATACCGCTGATCCCGCCGCCGACAACCATAACATCTCCATAATTACTGTCCGCGAGCTGATCTGCTAACAGTTCTTGAACGGGTTCTTTTTCCATTTCTATCCGCCTTTATCAGATTTGATGATACTTTAAATTACTTCTTGAAGAATTTCTGTGATGTCTTTAACCTCTATGACGTTACTGTCCCCGGTTTCCTGGCTTTCACTATCCTCCAGGGTTAGCCGACTTTCCTCAAAATGGGTGATGCAATACGGGCAGGAGGTAACCAGCACCTCAGCCCCAACCCCGATCGCTTGATCGAACCTGAGATCGGAGAATCTTTCATTCTTTGGCGTTTCCATCCAGATTCTGCCGCCGCCGCCGCCGCAACACAGGCTATTTTCCCGCGATTCGGGCATCTCATTGAGCTCTAAACCGGGTATCTTCTTTAAGGCCTCACGGGGCTCGTCATAAATGCCATTGTGTCGGCCCAGGTAACAGGGGTCATGATACGTAACTTTTTTCCCATACTCTTTGGTGAGCTCAAGCTTTCCCGCATTAATCAGCTCGAATATATATTGGGAGACATGCACCACCTCAAAGTTCACCATAAATTCGGGGTACTCGTTTTTGAAGGTGTGGTAGCAATGCGGGGAGGAAACGAGGATTTTCTTCACCCCATTTTCGACAAACGTTTTGATATTTTCTCTGGCCAGGCGTTTGAATAATTCCTCATCGCCCGTTTTGCGGATGCTTTCTCCGCAGCAGCTCTCCTTGGCGCCCAGTATGCCGAAATCTATTCCCGCTTTTTTCAGGATTTGAGCTGTGGCAGCAGCGACTTTCTTTAATCTGGGGTCATAGCTGAGGTAGCAGCCCGGGAAATATAAGACGTCCATCCCCTCGGTAAATGCTTTTACAGAAAGACCTTCTGCCCAATTTGCCCGGTCGTCTCGTTTCTCATTCAGGGGGTTGCCTTCGCCAATGAGGCTTGCGCTGATGGTGCGGACCGGGCGGACAGAGGTAGGAAAGACCCCGTATTCCGTGGCAATCCTGCGCAAGGATACCCCGGATTCGATTATTTTCACTCCCCTGGGGCACTGCCGGGGGCAGTTTCCGCAGGAAGTACAGCGCCATATATCTTCACCTTCCACCTCGGTCAGACCGAACGTGGCCTCACGGATGATCTTGCGCATACTAAAAGTTCTCACCCTGTTCCACGGACAAACCGTATCGCATAATCCGCATTGGTAGCAAAATTTAAAGGCTTCTCCACCGGACGCTTTGATGACATCTACGATCTCTTTATAGTCGGCTACGTTCTCCACTGTCTTTTTATTCCTTTTCTTTCAACGAGATACGAATAACGAATAACAAATAACCAATAAGGCCTAATTGAGCGATTATCGCTCAATTAGGCCTTCATTCCTTCTTCGTCATTCGGGCAATGGCATCCTTTACCTTCTGGACCCCATGTTTTTTTGCCAATGATTCCAACCCGATCTCCAGCTCCTCCCGTGTCGGTTCTTTTTCGCCTTCCTCTTCTCTTTCTTCGTAAGTCAGGGCGTCATGCGGGCACACCTGAACACACATGGGCTCTTCTATGGGCGGATCGTCTTCACACATGTCGCATTTTAGCGGCAGGCCGGAATCGGGCTCTTTGAAAAGATCCCTGGATGGGCAGGAAACCCCGCAGAAGCTGCACTGCCTGTATTGCTTTCCATTAATCGTATACGAATGTCTGCCCGTGCATTCGGCCGGTGTATAATCACCGGCACGTATCGGAACATAACAATCGTTCAGCTCATCTATAACCACCCGAATCCGAGACCTGGCTGGATTTGTGCTGCTATATTTCGGTGTAGCGTGAAATGCGGAGCAGGCGACCTCACACGCCCGGCAACCAATGCATTTATCCAGATCGACTTTTATTTCTTTAACTATTTTCTTTTCTGACCCTTCCGTCACGGTTACAACCCCTTTCACTTTATTCGTAGAAGTGGTTTCAAAACCCTAGATCAGGTTCAAGGGCAAGGCGTCAGGCCGATTGATAAAGCGCAGCATACATAGGTATGTGAGCATTTATCGGAGGCCTGTGCTGCACACCGATACATAAAATCAGATGCGAATCCCGCGCTAGCGGGGCAACGCAGCCATTGCGCCTCAGATGGGGTTTTGAATCACTTCTAATCTTTTTCCGCCGTTATCTCTTTGGAAGAAGCACTTTCACTATCTGTCAGGATACCCCTTTGTATAAAGTCTTCGCTCACGTAATTCAGATCGAGTTCGTCGAGCGTCTCTTTGGTAGGAATACCGTCATTGTTCCACCCCTTGAATTCATAATACGCGTCAAGCAGTTTGGTTTCCATCTCAGGGTCTCTTATCTTCCAGTGGTCCTCAGGAGGCTTCTCATCAGCTCTTCTTAAGCCCCTTCTGACATTAAGGGCTCTCACCAGCGTTCGGTTCCTTCTACCGATTTCCCATAGGGCGTCTGTATCAATATCGATCCCGGTAGCATGGGAGATGAATCCGGGCAAATTATAAAGATGATACGGGGGTCTCCCGCCAAATTGGCCTCTAAATGACGACAAAAATGCGCAGGTCCCGATGGCGTCATCGATATAATGCATGGTCTCATTCCAATCGGCAATGTTGACAGACGCTTCAACAGATGGATGTGTTCGTGGCTCCCATTCAGAAAACCATTTTTTAAACTTTTCAGGAGCTGCAGCCCAATTCTTTACAAACTCTTCTCTTTCTTTCTTATCTGCAATGGGTGCCTGGGGGTAGGACCCTTCAACCTGGGTGATACACATCTTCTCGCCGGTGGCGTACATAAGGAAATAGGGGTAATTTATCATTTTCAGCTTGAGCGGCACCTGCTCAAATTTTTTCATTGTATTATGGTCAAATTCCTCTGCGCCTTTGCCGATCTGACGAGCGGCCCAGTAAACACCGTTGGCTAAGGCATCGCCAACCCCTTCCCGCCGAACAATTTTTTCAACCAGATAGAAAAATCTTTCCCCGGAATCGGACGGAAATCCCGGCAGGTCCTTGTCGGTTAAAATGCCGGCTTCGTAGAGTTCAATGGCAAAGGCCAGAAGTTGCGGCGTCGAGAATCCGTCCAGCCCGTACTCCTGGGTAACGCCAAGGATGTCATAATTAAAATCCAGCTCTTTATAGGCCGCCATCGCATAGGTAAGTTTGCTGTAGCACTTTAAGAAATAGGTGGGCCGTCCCGGGTAGGAAATTGCTTGATGGCAATCCTTCGGACAGTTATAACAGGCCGTCCATCGAAGCCGCACACTTTCACTAATCGACGCCCACTTCTCTTCAAGTTCTTTGTTCCAGTAACCCTTTTTGCGCTCACGCGCGTTGCCCCAGGCGAAATTATTGACGTGCCACTCTTCGTCATCCTCGTGTAAAAAAACATCCCCACAATACGGGTTGTCATAAATTGCCTGATACATGGGGTTGCATAACTCAAACAGTTCAGCCGGTCGGGCAACATTGATGTCCTTTGTCCCACGAACAGCGATCGCCTTTAATTTTTTATCTCCCATGATCACGCCGACGCCGCGAGAGGCGCTGGAGTTGGCGTGTTCGATGGTAGACAGATAGACCCTGTTTTCACCGGCCAGGCCGATAGCGGCCACCTGGGCTTCGGGTTCCTTCAACTCCTCTTTAATGCGTTCACCCGCTTCCAGAGCACCTAATCCCTGGAGATGGTTGGCATCGCGGATTTCGACTTTGTCATTGTTTATCCATATATAAACCAGGTCGGAGGCCTTGCCGCGAATGACGATTTTGTCGTATCCGGCATGTTTCAGTTCCGGTCCAAAAAATCCGCCGAACAATGAATGTGAATACAAGTTTGTCTGGGGCGAAAAGGTATCAACAGCGGTACGATTGGCGCCGGGAACGGGGGTGGAAATTAAAATACCGGCGCTGAAAATGAGGAGGTTATCGGGATCGAAGGGTTCAACTTCAGGCGGAACCCGATCCCATTGTATCTTCGCGGCAGTAGCCTGCCCTCCCAGATGAAGTTCGGTTAACCTTGGGTCAGTTTCTACCCTCTCAATGCTTCCTCGGGATAGATCAATTTCTAAATTAAACCCTGTTTCTGAGTACCTCATTTTTTTCCCCTTTAATACTGAAATAAAAAATTACGCTGACTGTCTGCATTTGTGATTTACTGGATATGAAGCATCTACTCCAGGTTTTTGATGTCCAATTTGCATATATTGACCGAATTTCAAGGCCATCTCTCTCCATCAATCAATACGAATGACTTTGACGTGCTTGCCGACCCATTCCAGAGGCAGGTAAACCCGGCCGGTGTTTCCGCTCGGTTTGACCTCCTTTTCGATCATCTCTTCGCCGAAGACCCCGAACTTGGCCTTGGGGGACCTGCCGAGATCCTCCGGCTTCCCGCTGATCTCTTGCAGGTTCATCTCTGTTTTCAGGGCGACCATATTCTCCTATAAATGGCGGAAGACGTTGATTTCATTTCCGCCCGCATTTGCTGGTGTTCCCGGTTGGCACCGGCCGAATTCCCGATGACGGGATCGAATTTCTTTATGATTTTACCGATGATCCGCGCTGACTCCGACACCCGGAAGCGGCACTGATCGGCTACAAAGTAACTACAATTTAGCTACAAAGTAGTTACAAAGTGCTTATAAAAGGTTCCCTGGAATTTGTCAAGGAAAAAAATCATCGGACGAAAGGTGCGTAATTCAGGAATCGATGGGGCCTTTTGCAGCGGTTATTAAGGTTGCAAAATTTGGTGCGCCTCGGCTATGTTAAAAATATGACCTTAAACAGAAAGGAGGCCCCATGAACGAAAGCACCATTAAAATTAGACTCATGCAGGCTGACGATTTTGATGCTGTGGTTAGGATTGACGAGAAAGTATTCAAGGCTTCGCGGCCGGAGTACTATGAAATGAAGTTTGAAAAGCTTTTTCAATCCAAAGATTATTTGCCCGCGTCGCTTGTGGCAGAGAAAAAAGATGGAACGGTGGTGGGGTTTATAATGGGGGAACTCTATATGGGAGAATATGGTATTTTCCAGGAAGAAGCAAGCCTGGATACCATCGGCGTTGATCCCGTTTATCAGCATAAGGGTATCGGTGAGCAGTTGATTAATGAATTTATGGATCATTTGAAAAAAGTCGGCGTTCAGAAAATAAGCACATTGGTCGACTGGAATGATTCCAAACTGATACATTTCTTTAGCGCGAACAAATTTAGCCCCTCCAAAACCATTAACCTGGAACGAAAACTTTGATGTCGGTGAGAGATTGTCGAATGAAACAAAATCCGGATCAAGTTATCATCTTGATTTTTTTGAAAAAGAGCCCCAAAAATAGCTATTATTTCGTCATAGCCGAACCTTTTTGTGATCAAAAACAGAGCTGTAAGGAATTGTGGTTATCCATCAGAACGTATGCGAAAATATCGTTATCAAAATATAAATTGAAACTGGCGAAAGTAGGGCCGGTGACCTATGTCCAGATCAGCCAAAACACAGCTATTTGCCGATGAAATATCCATTGACAGCCCATCTTCCTTCCGATAATTGAAACCACATCGGCGATAGCCAATCGGTAGGTACTGCGGTGAGGAAAAGGCGGCAGACCTGTTTCGGCGGCACCCTGAATGGACCCTGACCAAGAATTCTTTGCGGGAACACATATTGTTCGCTGAGGCATACCAAAGAATTGACTGACAACAGACAGATCTGATCTCATGTAAAAAAATAACCGAAGGAATGAGCGTTCGATGAATGTGGGAAACCTGAATCGTTTTGCCTATCGATTGAACTGGCTCGTCGAGAGGGTCTGTGCCCTGCTGGTCTCTACTATGGTGGCAGTGATCTGGTTTGAGGTATTGGAACGCTATTTTCTGAAGTTGGGCATCACCTGGACGGAAGAGTTTTCCCGCTACGTGATGATCTGGGCGGCTCTGTTGGCCGTTTCTTGCGGGGCATACTATCGAGAACACATTGGATTGGAGCTGTTCAAACGGTATCTTCCGCAGAAAGTCGCACGTAACCTGACCATCGCCTTGGATATCATCAGCATTGCTTTTTTTCTTTTTCTTTTTTACTACGGACTTGGTATGACCGCCGCCGGCAACAGTCAATACGCCACCATTTTCGGTATGACCATGGTAGTGCCGTTTGCAGCGGTTCCGGTGTCTTCGGCTCTGACCGCCATCCAGGTTTTTGCCGCCATGTTTCGAATACCCTCCGGAACCCCAAGCGGGACAGCTGAGTGAAGGAACGCGCCCATGACGACCGTCATTGTGTTGTTTTTCTTTTTCATCCTGATCGGACTACCCATCGGTGTCACTTTAGGGGTAGCCGGAGTTGCTGGTCTGGTGCAGATCGGCGGTGAGAATTTTTTGACGATGGCTCCCAAGCGATATTTCGAGGGCCTGGACCTGTTCACTTTCATGGCCATGCCTTTTTTCATACTGGCCGGCGAAATCATGAACCGCTCGGGAATCACTGAAAAGCTAGCCGCTTTTGCAGATGCGCTTATCGGCTATACCCGGGGCGGACTGGCCCACTCCAACATGGTTGCCTCGGTTCTTTTTGCTGGTATGACCGGTGCGGCTGTGGCCGATTCGGCCGCTTTCGGCAACACCCTGGTGCCGGCTATGGTGAAAGAGGGGTACAATAGGCCTTTTTCCTGCGCGGTGACGGTAGCCGGATCCATTATCGGACCGACCATACCACCTTCCAACCTGATGGTGATTTACGGCTCCCTGATGGGGGTTTCCATTGCAGGCCTGTTTGCCGCCGGGATTTTGCCTGGACTGTTGATCTGTCTCCTATGCATGGCGGTAATTGCCGCCTTCGGCAGACGTTGGAATCTACCAAAAAGCGAGGAACGCTTCAGCCTGCTACGGATTCTGTGGTCCTTTAAAACAAGCTTTTTGGCACTACTGATGCCCGGCATCATTCTCGGAGGCATTCTGGGCGGTATTGTCACACCCACCGAGGCCGCAGCGATTGCAGTGTTTTACGCGCTGTTAATCAGCACGCTGGTTTACCGCGCCCTGACTTTCAAAGATATTGTAGAGATGCTCATCCGTACGGCGCGTATCACCGGGATCGTATTTTTGATCATTGCCAGCGCCTCCATTTTAAGCTGGTGGATGACATTCATGCAGATTCCGCAGAAAATAGCCGCATTTTTTCTTTTTGTGTCCACCGATCCACGGGTGGTCATCGGCTTGATTCTGGCGTTGTTGTTGGGTATCGGGATGTTTATGGACATTAACGCCGCGCTGATCATCCTGGCGCCGGTGCTGGCACCGCTGACTGCTACCATCGGGATGGACCCGGTCCACGCCGGAATCATGATTATCCTTTCCCTAAACATTTCACTGATGACGCCCCCGGTGGGTGCCTGCCTGTTTGTGCTTTCGTCGATCACCGGCGAAAGGATTGAACGGATCAGTGCTGCCCTCATGCCGTTTTTGATTGTGGAGGTTCTTGTGCTGGTGATGGTGGCCTACTGGGATAAGATGACCCTGTACATACCCCGTTTGTTGTTGGGAATGTGATACTGTTAACTCACCAGAGGCAACATGGTTGCCGAAAAAAGGAGGAAGTCATGAAAGCAATGTTAAAAGTATTGATCATGCTCGCCGTGTCGATATTTTTCGTAATGAGTGTTACCGGCATGGCCGCAGCCGAGAAAACCATCAAGCTGCACCATCTCAACAAGGATGATCCCTTCGACAACCCTACCGGAGCCATGGCGACCGTATTCAAAAGTCTAGTGGAAGCCGGCACCAATGGCTCCGTGCTGGTACAAACTTTCCCCAATGGCCAGCTGGGCAAAGACGCCGAAGTGTTGCAGCAGGTAAAGGCCGGTGTCATCCAGTCGGGAATTCACTCGGTGGGTGGTTTTGCCTCAGGCTACCCGCTCATCGGTGTGCTGGACATTCCTTTTGCCTTCCCCAACATCAGCGCCACCTACCCGGTGTTCGACGGATCATTCGGTCAGAAACTGGCCGCCGATATCAATAAAAAGACGGGCATGCATGTTCTGGGATTCGGCGATTCCGGCGGATTTTTTCACCTGACTAACTCCAAGCGTGCGGTCCAGACCCCCAATGATATGAAGGGGCTCAAGATTCGCACCATGGGCCTGGATACCCACAAGGCTATCATCAGCGCCCTGGGCGGCCAGCCGGCTGCGATTGCTTGGTCAGAAGTCTACACCGCCCTGCAGACCGGGGTGGCTGACGGACAGATGAACCCGATCCCGATCATCGCATTTGCCAAGTTCGACGAAGTGCAAGGCTATCTGACGCTGAGCGGTCACCTGTTTGCGCCTTACGTCTGGGTGATGAATCAGAAGTTTTGGGATAGCCTGACTCTCAGTGAGAAGAGCGTCGTCACTTATGCAGCCAAGTCGGCCATCGTCGCCGGCCGCGGGATGGGCCGCGTAATAGAGGCATCTGACCGCGGGCTACCTGCCCTGTCCAAGCGCATGAAAGTCAATGCTCTAACAGCTGAACAGAAGGCCAAGTTCCAGCAAATGGCCATGCCGGCTGTGAAAAAGCTGATCTTGGAGAAGTTCGGTGCCGAAGGCGAAGACATGCTCAACGCCTTCTTGGATGCCATCAAGGCCACTCAATAAACCGGTGGAGCGACCGAATTCCGCAACCGGTGGCTTTGCCTGCCGGTTGCGGAATGATCCCCTGAAATAAGAGGACATGAAAAATGCATTTTTTTGATCGCCATGTCCAAGGCGCCCAATGACGCCTTGGCGGGTTATCAAAGATAGGGGACGAAGATAGGGGACGTCCATAAAATGATAACTTTCCAGTCAGCCCAAAAGACTCGCCTTTCATTTTTCGCAATCTTTTCAGCGCGTTTAACTGAGATATTCACCGATCTTCCTAAGATACGCGCATCGCTCTTAAATCGAACTTTTGATCCACTCCAAAGACTATTCAAGCGCTCTGGCAATCAAGCGGACCTTACGTTCGAGTTCAGAAATCTCTTTTCGCAAACAATCCGGCGGATTTTCACCAGAAAACTTGTGCTGGGTTATCTTGTATTGCATATTCAGATATTGCTTGTTGAGCTTGACAAATTCTTTATTTCGATCTTCAGATGTTGCCTGTGGCCTGTTATGTCGAGCAGGGCGTGTTTTATCTTCCTTTTTGCGTCGGACCCACAGCACGCCGATGACCGCAACAGTCAAAAGTAAAAGGGTTGTGCTTTTTGAAACTGAATTGGCTCGGTCGTTATTCGGCCCGGCTATTTGATGCGGGTGGCTATGACGTTGAATTACGGGTCTGTTGCTTATCTCAAGGAATATGAGAACCCCAATTCCGCATATGATGCTGCTGAATAAAGCAATAAAGGTGAGGTTCTTCATTTTCATTTTGATACTCAGCCGATCGATGGGTTTCAAAGGGGAGGGCGCACTGTGCCGGCATCAATTCGGTGAATCAATTTTGTCTCTGCTAAAAGACAACAGCATTATAATTAAGTGCAACCGTATGTCAAGAAAAAAATTACGCATTATATTGAAATTATTATAAATATTTAAATAATGAATTGTGCTGTCTTCATCGTTTGAGGCGGCATTTAGCAGATGAAAAATGTATCATTTACTAAGATCTGAATGTAAAAAATGATTTATGGCCAGCCATAGGGAGCAAAGGGCAGGGGTCGATTGATAAATGGATATGATTTGAAGACGATGTGTATGCTAAAAAACGAAAAGATAAAAAGGGCTTCGATCCCCAGGAATCGAAGCCTTTAAATTTTGGGGTGTCGAAGGCTGGAATTTCTAAATTAATTATTATATCAATAAGTTAGTTAAATAAGAAATAGTTTAAAGGACATCAAGCGAGTTTTTGTATTGTTCTGGCTGTATATTCGCATATCACCTGCACATAAATCGAATATTGCTTAAAACGCATTTTTTATCCCTAAAATGCTGGCTCCAAGCCGAAAAATCGACCTTAATTTCCAGCTCTTTTTCTGGATTATCAATTAGTTGCTGCAACCCCCGTTTCTCACCGCTGCTATCACAAAAAAATTAGCGAAAGCCTTGCAAGCGCCCATTAGGAATTTGGAATTAAATAATTCCCATTCCATGCAATACGGATAGCATAATTGCCGCAGCCATAACCGATCCCACTTGGCCGCCGGTGTTGGCCCCGACTGCATGCATAAGAAGAAAATTGAGTTTGTTGTATTTTTGTCCTTCCTTCTGGACGACGCGTGCCGCCATGGGATAAGCTGAAATGCCTGCGGCTCCAATCAGGGGGTTGATCTTTCCGCCCGTTAACACATACATCAGTTTTCCGAACAGAACGCCGCAGACCGTATCCAGACAAATGGCTACGAATCCGAAACCCAGGATGAGAAGTGTCTGGCCGCTTAAAAAGATCCTGCCATCCATGGTGGCGCCTATGGAAATCCCAAGAAACAGGGTCACCACATTGGCGATTTCATTCTCGGAGGCCTTGGTGAGCCGACTGACGACGGCGCACTCTTTGAGCAGATTGCCGAGCATGATCGTTCCGATCAGCGGCAGGCCTTTGGGTGCTATCAGTCCTCCGACGACTGTCACCGCAATCGGAAAGACGATTTTGGCAGTCCTGGAAACCGGTTTGGTCGTGGGTTGCATTATAAGCGTCCGTTCTTTTTCCGATGTCAACAGTTTCATTATGGGGGGCTGTATCACCGGTACAAGGCTCATGTAGGAATAGGCCGCCACTGAAACGGCTCCGAGCAGATGGGGGGCGTATTTGGAGGTGACATAAATTGCCGTCGGACCGTCGCAGGCGCCGATGATGCCGATGGCAACGGCATCCAGTTTGGAAAAGCCGAAAATCAGCGCAAGCCCGATGGTCAAGAAAATGCCGAACTGCCCGGCAGCCCCGAGAAGAAATATCTTGGGGTTCTCGAGAAGGGGACCAAAATCAGTCATCGCACCGATTCCGATAAAGATCAAAAGCGGAAACAGTTCATTCGCGATGCCCATGTTGTAAATGGTTCGCAGAAATCCTTCATCTCCCATTAAATCCGCCAGAGGCACGTTGACGAGAATGGCTCCGAATCCGATGGGAACCAATAGCAGGGGCTCCACATCCTTTTTAATGCCCAGGTAAAGGAGAAGGCATCCAACTGCAATCATCACAAGATTCGACCAGTGCAGGTTGACAAAGCCGGTCCCCAGCCCACTTAATCCATTCACAATTGCTTCAAACATAATTTATCCTCGCTCACTGTAAAATGGTTATTTGTCTTTTTCTTCCTTAAACGGGAATAACATTTTCAAAAAATTCATAAGAATGGCAAACAGAGATAGCACCAACAAGGTACCGCCCATGCCGATAACAATCATCGTCATTCCGAATGTTAAATTATCCATACAATCCTCCAAGTAATACATAATAGATTAAAAATAATACGACGGATTAAAAAGCCTTTTAGAATCTCTACCCATAGCTTTTCAATTTAAAAGTTTCAATAGGGAAAACAGGCTCTATTTTGATTCACGTTTATTTGAGATTTCTTTTCGAATCTCCTCGACGCGTCAGATTACAGATGAAGCAGATTAAAGGGGCAATAGAGACAAAAGATTGACATTTACGTTTCATTCCTTACCTTAAATCTCTGGTGACGTGGAAGTTGAGCTGATTTATTTGATCGGATATTATGCACCAGGCGGGGTGGCTTTTCGGAGTCACCCTTTTTTATTTCTG
>JASFGZ010000028.1:0-17866 GCA_050123495.1 Desulfobacterales bacterium | reverse complement strand
GTTGCTCGGGCTACTGCCCTGCGGACCGGTATATACAGCATTGTTGGGCGCCGCCAGAACCGGCATGGAGACACCGACCGTTTATCAGGGTGTCTTTGCCGGCATGGGCCTGATGGCCGTTTTCGGACTCGGAACCGTTCCGGCACTGTTTTTAGTGGCCAAACTCGCCGACATGGGCTGGCTGAAATCAAGAAATATCATCTACAAAGTGGGCGCTGTTCTGATGATCCTCGTTGGCATCTTTTTTATCATCAAGGCCATTCGCTTTTAGATTCACGAATAGAGACATCGCATTTTAATGACCGCCCAGGTATGCTAGGCTAATGGGGTCACCGAGATTGACATTCCTGGAAAATCATAGTTAAAGACCAGGATGGCAATAAATATTTCATTCGGCATTTTCTTATCAGACCTAATTTGAGCGATTGGCGAGGATTTGAAACGCTCAATTTGGGCAGAATAAAACACAGGTATCGGTATGTTTAACGATAATGTACTGATTGCTTTTGGGCTCACCTTGTTTGCCGGTCTTGCAACCGGTATCGGCAGTGCGCTGGCATTTTTTGCCAAGCGCACGAACGCCAAATTTCTCTCCGTTGCACTCGGGTTTTCAGCAGGGGTGATGATATATGTTTCTTTTGTTGAGATTTTTATCAAAGCAAAGGATTCCCTGGTCGCCGCCCTTGGCTTAACCCGGGGCACCTGGCTCACAGTGGCTGCGTTTTTTGGCGGGATCTTATTGATCGGAATTATCGATAAACTGGTGCCGTCTTTTGAGAATCCGCATGAAATTCGAAATACAGAAGAAATGGGAGATGAAACCGCAAATGACAAAAATCTAAAGCTTTTACGTATGGGGATGTTCACGGCATTGGCCATCGCCATTCATAATTTTCCAGAAGGCCTAGCCACTTTTGCGGCCGCCCTGTCTGATCCCGCGCTGGGTGTTTCCATAGCGGTTGCCATTGCGATCCACAACATCCCGGAGGGTATTTCAGTCTCGGTTCCGATCTATTATGCGACCGGAAGCAAGAAAAAGGCTTTTTACTATTCATTTCTTTCCGGAATCGCCGAACCCATCGGTGCGCTCATCGGATATGCAATTCTGCTCAATTTTTTCAGTGATTTTGTATTTGGCATTCTATTTGCCGGAGTTGCCGGTATTATGGTTTTTATTTCGCTCGATGAATTGCTACCCTCAGCTCAGAAATATGGAGAACATCATCTTTCAATTTACGGGCTCATCCTGGGCATGATCGTAATGGCTTTAAGTTTGCTTCTGTTTCTGTGATTCTCTGGCTTCGGACCTCCGGTCATAGCCTTCCTTTCTTGATTATCGCCACCAACAGCCAAATCCCCATAATGGCGGCCACCAGATATCCAATGATTCCAATCAAGGAGATGCCGAATACAAGGGGCGGGATTTCGGATATGACAATCAGTGCTGAACCGATGATCAACGCCGCAATGATAATGGCAAAGGATATGCGGTTGCTGGTCTGGTCTTGAGTCGCCAACATGGCTTCGAGTCCTTTATGTTCCAACTTCAAACTGAGCCTTTGTTGCCGGATCATGCCCGCAAGATCCATAATGTCCTTGGGAAACTGCTGCAAAAATTGAAGCAATCGCGACATCATATCAAATACATCAGCAGAAATCCGTTGGGGGGCAAAGCGTTCCAGCTTAACCCGTTTTATAAACGGCGTCGCATGGGCAATTAGATCAAACTCCGGATCCAACGTCCTGCCAACGCCCTCGACAGCGCTTAATGCCTTGATCATCAGAAAAATATCGGGTGGAATCCGCAACCGAAAAAGGAGCGTCAATTGAATCAGATCCCGTAACAGTTTTCCAATTTCCATGTCCTTTAAAGGCTTGTAAAGATGACGCCCCATAAACTCGGAGACTTCTCTTTCAAGGGCGCGAATATTCGGCTGTTCATCCCAATCAGTTAAATTAAGCAGCGCCTCCGTGGTTTTGGCTTCGTTCTGCTGGACGACGCTATCTATCAAATCGACAAACACTTCTCGGGTTGCGCGATCCACGAGGCCCATCATTCCAAAGTCCACTAAACAGATGACATTGTCCGTTAAAACGAAAATATTTCCGGGATGGGGGTCGGCATGAAAAAAACCATGATCAAACGCTTGCTTGAGGACAAGTCCGACGATTCTTTCGGCGATCACCTTCTTATCAAGCCAGGCTGCTTCCAGCTTTTCAATCCTGGAAATTTTAATGCCGTCAATGAGTTCGGTTGTTAATATCTGTGAAGTTGTAAACTCCCTGAACACTGCCGGAATATATACATAGGGCACGTCCAAAAATTGGCGGGCAATGCGCTCCATATGCGTGGCTTCGATATTATAGTCAACTTCCTTTTCGATTGTGCGGGCAAATTCTTCGACAATTTTCACCGGCCGATGGATCTCAAACTCCTTTATATGGCGTTCGGCAAGAGTGGCCAGATGAAGCATAATTTCAAGATCAACTTCAATGATTTTCTGGATACCGGGACGCTGAAATTTAACGGCCACGGCCTCTCCGTCTTTTAAGCGCGCTTTGTGAACCTGACCGATGGAAGCAGAGGCCAGGGGACGTTCTTCCAGTTCATCGAATAATTCCTCAAGTGGTGTTCCGAACTCAGCTTCAACGGCCTCTTTGGCCTGACTAAACGGGAAAGGCGGCACTGCATCCTGAAGTTTTGCAAGTTCATTAAGAAAATCAGCAGGCACAAGATCTGGGCGGGTGGAAAGTACTTGACCGAGTTTAATGTAGGTGGGCCCCAGTTCCTCAAATGCCATCCGAAGCCGCTGGGGTCGGTTTAGCTTTTCAACCCGGTCTGTCCGTTTGCTTGAAATCGCCTGCAGTCCGGCTGCAATGTATTGATCGAGCTTGAGTCTTTCCAGCAGGTCTCCAAATCCATACTTGAACAAGATCGCCAGGATCTGCCGATAACGATTCAAGTGGCGGTAAGTACGGCCGATGACGCCTATTTTTCTGATGCTTATCATCTAAAATTTCAAAAACTAACTTTTTTTAGTGCGCGCACGCCTGGTGGCTTTTTTAGCAGTTGCGGTAGCAGCTCGTTTTTTGGCACCCGTCGCGGTAAGCTTTTTGGCGGCTTTACTGCCGGCACGTTTTTTGGCACCCGCACCTCCGGTTGCTTTCTTGAGTTGCTGGATCTCTTTTTTCAGCGCTTTAATATCAGTTGCCGTGGCAATATCCATCTTCTTTAAAATATCCTTGACGACATTTTCCACGTACTTTCCCGTTTTTTTCTGAGTATCATCATAGCGTTTTTTCATGTCCTCTAAAAATTTAGATCCTTCTTTTTCAGACATCTTGGCCTTTTTGACGATTTCCTTGGTGAGCGCTTCCACCTCATCCCAGGTTTTGTGCGCCAGGCCGGCTCCGGTCATGAATGTTTTTTTTAAGATCTCAATCATGGCTCGCTCCTTTCGATAGTAATGTCGAAGAGATTATTACTTTTTGGGTTGGTAGCATAATAATAATCATAATTCCGCACAGGTAAATGGTCAGCCCTCCTGCAAATATAAGATTAAATGTAAATCTTCGGCCTGGAAACGGGACGTTTCTCACAAGATCAGAGAAAGTCCCATCAGGCTGAGATGCAGCGGCGGACCTTCAGGACATCGCCTCAGTTAAATTTCAAAAAAGAGTTGCCGGGCCTGTTTGAGAACCCGTATAGATAACGGTTGCAATTTACAAACAGGAGTGATTATGCTACAAAATGCCAGCAAGGTTTACATGGACCTGCAAAGAATGAGATTCGATAATCACAAACTCGTTTGATTTGAAAGAGGAGCTGCACAAAAAATGGATTTTGAACTTACAGAAGAACAACTGATGGTAAAGGATATGGCGCGACGATTTGCTGAGACTGAAATCAAACCTAAAGCCGCGGAATTGGATGAAAAACATGAGCACCCGGCGGAAATCGTCAAACAGCTCGGTGAACTGAAGATGATGGGGATTGCGGTGCCTGAGGAATACGGCGGAGGGGGGATGGATAACGTCAGCTATGCGGTGGCGCTTATCGAGATCTCCAAAGCCTGCGGTGGCACAGGTGCCATCATGTCCGTGAACAACTCGCTCTACTGTTTTCCGGTGATGGCTTATGGGACTCACGAGCAGAAAATGAAATATCTTATCCCGGTTGCCGCAGGCGAAAAAATAGGCTGCTACGGGTTAACTGAGGCCGGAGCGGGTTCGGATCCGGCCGCCCTGCGCACCACTGCTGTCAAAGATGGAGATGAATGGATCATCAATGGAGAAAAAAAATTCATCACCAGCGGTAATGTGGCCGCGTTAGCGGTAATCGCGGCTGTAACCGAAAAGGGAAAAGGCTACAAGGGGATCAGCTCCTTTGTGATCGATTTAGAAAATACGCCGGGATTTAAAGTGGGCCATGTGGAAGACAAATTAGGAATCCATACATCCGGCACAGCTGAACTGGTCTTCGAGGACGCCAGGGTGCCTGCTGATGCACTGCTTGGCAAAGAAGGGGAAGGATTCAAGCAGATGCTCACCACCCTTGACGGCGGGCGGATCGGTATTGCTTCCCAGGCGGTAGGGATCGGACGAGCCGTCCTGGAAGAGGCCCTGGAGTACGCTAAGACACGTGAGCAGTTCGGTAAACCCATAACCGCCTTTCAGGCCATCCAGTGGAAATTAGCAGATATGGCAACGGAACTGGATGCCGCCGAGCTGATGACCCTGAGGGCTGCTTGGCTGGAGGATAAAGGAAAACCATTTGAAAAGGCAGCCGCTATGGCCAAGATGTATGCGTCCGATGTGACGATGCGCGCCTCTATTGAAGGCATTCAAATTTTAGGCGGATATGGGTACTGCAAGGAATATCCCATGGAAAGGCATATGCGGGATGCCAAAATTTGCCAGATCTACGAGGGCACCAATGAAATCATGCGCCTCGTAATCGCCAATAATCTTATCAAAGGGAGGTAAAATTACCCGGCGATTTTGTAAAACACACCGTCAAACAGGGCTATAATACGGATAAAAGATAATTGCATTCCTAGATGGGAAAATGTGTTTGCCATCCGGAATAACTGTAGGTAAATTAAATTTCCAGCCCGACATTACTTCGGATTTCCGAGTAGCGCCCCGGCAATCGTATTTTTCTGAATCTCCCTGGTTCCTTCATAAATTTCAGTAATCTTGGCATCCCGGTAAAAGCGCTCGACCTCATACTCGGCCATGTAGCCATACCCGCCCAGCAATTGAATGGCCTCATCCGCCACTTCAACTGCCGTGCGCGCGGCGTACATCTTAGCCATGGCGGTTAGTTTGGGATCAATGCGGCCCTGGTCAAAATTCCAGGCTGCCTTGTAAGTAATGAGCCGGGCGAGCTCAATTTTGGTGGCCATGTCGGCCAGCTTATGCTGGGTAACCTGGAATTGGGCAATTTTTCGTCCGAACTGCTCCCTTTCTTTGACATATGCAAGGGCGCGATTATAAGCACCCTGAGCGGTGCCCAGCGCCTGGGCAGCGACTAAAATTCGGCTCTCATCAAAAAATTCAAGAACCTGATAAAAGCCTCTGCCTTCTTCGCCAATAAGATTAGAGACCGGTACCCTCACATTTTGGAAGTTAAGTTCGGCGGTTGCCACCATATGGATGCCCAGCTTTTCACCCAGATCGGTAACGCTGACGCCATCTCGATCTGCTTCGACAAGAATTAAGCTGACGCCCCGATAAGACGGTTGACAACCCGCATCAGTCTGGCACATGACGGAATAAAAGCCGGCCAGACCCCCGTTGGTAATAAATGTTTTGGTGCCGCTGATAACCCATTCATTTGCCTCACGCACGGCCGTGGTATCTATAGAGCGAATATCCGAACCACGACCCGGCTCGGCAAAGGCACCGCCGGAAATTATCTGCCCTTCTGCCACGGCGGGAAGAAACTTTCGTTTTAATTCCTTGCTTCCAAAACGCAACAGGCACTCTGAAGCATAAGCGGAAAGAATTACCGCACTGCCAATGCTGGAATCCCGGGCACAAAATTCATCAGCAATAATGATATTTTCCAACATGCCCAGATCCTGTCCGGAATATTCCTCGGGAAAGTGCGCCCCCACAAATCCCAGGTCACAGGCTTTTTTCCAAATTTTAGTGGGAAATTCGCGCCTTTTATCCAGTTCAAGGGCACGGTCCTTGTCAAATTCACCCCTGGCAAACTCTCTGGCAGCTTTCTGTATTTCTTTTTGTGATTTAGAAAGTTCAAAATCCATGCTTATCCTCCCCCAAAAACCCTAATTGAGCGAAATTTGGAAAACATAACAAAATGGCAACTATTTAAAATTTTAGCTCCTGTTTTTCATTTTGTTTACGATCAATTAGGGAAAGGTTTGATTCGAATTAACATGGGTCCACAGGCTTTTCAAGTAGAAGCTATCTCTATAATGCATCTAAACTTCGCGCGGAAGGACCTCGACCCATGGCGATATGGCGGGTGATCGGCTCGCCTCTGCTAAAACTCTCTTGACTGATGGCGCAAACTGACTTAATTAATTTGGATTGTTCATCCTGATCGACACGGGATCGAAATTATATGCAAGGGAATTGAAAAACATGCCATATTCTGTCGCACTGGCCGGTAAAGGTGGAACAGGCAAAACCACCATGGCCGGTATGCTCATAAAATATCTGATCAAAAAAGAAAAAACACCGATTCTGGCGGTGGATGCCGATTGCAATGCCAATCTGAATGAAGTCCTCGGTGTTGAAATTGCCGATACACTCGGAAACGCCCGGGAGGAAATGAAAAAAGGCGATGTCCCCATCGGTATGACCAAGGATATCTTCATGGAAATGAAGCTCGAGGAGGCCCTGGTTGAATCAGAGGGGTTTGACCTCATCGTAATGGGTCAACCTGAAGGCGCCGGCTGTTATTGCGCGGCAAACACATTGCTGACCAATTTTCTGGAGCGGTTGTCCGGCAATTACCCCTATATTGTCATGGATAATGAAGCCGGCATGGAACATATTAGCCGGCTGACAACCAACAATGTAGACATCCTTTTGATTGTATCGGATCCATCCCGGCGGGGACTTCAGGCAGCGGTGAGGATCGATGAGCTTGCCAGATGTCTGAAAATTGTCGTGGGGAAAAGTTATGTCGTCATCAATCAGGCACGCGAAGCCCCACCTGAGCAGGCCATGGCAATGATAAAAAAAGCCCATCTTGAACTTATCGGGACCGTGCCTGAAGATGATGTGATTTATGATTATGATTTAAAGGGCCGGCCGACTATTGAGATGCCGGAAGATAGTATATCCGTCCAGGCCGCATTTAAAATATTTGATAAGATTGTTGCCTAAGTAAATAAATAACGAGTATAAAATCTATGCGCAATAAAACCGGATTCTTATATGATGAAAGATATCAGCAACACCTGACCGGAAATTACCACCCGGAGGTGCCGGATCGGCTTCCATCGGTTTACCAAGGAATAGAGGATGCAGGTCTGCTCGAAAAGCTAACTTTGATTGAAGCCCGTCCTGCGGATTTGAAATGGGTGGAAACCGTACATGACCACAACTATATCAAACGCTTTGCGACGGCTTGTGCCGCCGGCAATAACATTTTTGATAGTCCCGACAACCAGATGTGCACCGTGTCCTATGAGGTTGCATTGCTGGCTGTAGGCGGTGTTTTAGAGGCCACCCGTTTGGTCATGGAGGGTAATCTTGATAATGCGTTTTGTGCCGTCAGGCCGCCTGGACACCATGCCGAAGTCGACAAAGCCATGGGTTTTTGTTACTTTAACAATGTGGCGATTGCGGCCCGCTATCTGCAAAAGGAATGGGGAATAAAGCGGGTCGGCATTGTAGACTTCGATGTCCATCATGGAAATGGAACCCAGCATATTTTTGAACGCGATCCCACCGTGTTTTATTACTCCATTCATCAGCATCCAACCTTCGCCTACCCGGGCACCGGTCGTGAGTTTGAACTCGGACAGGATTCCGGATACGGTTTCACCAAAAATTCACCGGTACTCCCGGGCAATGGAGATACCGAGTATAAACAGCTGCTGCAAAGAGATCTTTTCCCTGCATTTGCTGACTTTAAACCGGAAGTTATTCTCGTTTCGTCCGGCTTTGATGCACATATTGACGATAATATGTCAGATATAAAGCTGACGACGGAAGGATTTACCTGGATCATCGAAAAAATCGTCGAGATGGCAACCTGGTATTCGAAGGGCAGATTGATATCGGTACTCGAGGGCGGATACTCACTCAGACGCCTTCCGGAGTTGGCCAGAAATCATGTAGAGGTTTTACTTAAAGGATAAGTTAAATCGTTAAATGGTCAATTTGTTCAATCGCATCGATTTATAGACGCTAACCGCCAGCGATCCACCTATTTAACGAATCAACGAATTAACTCAATTAGGGGGTATTATGTTTGTCAGCAGATCCATGACCCGCAAGGTGATCACCGTCGGCCCACAGGTCAATATTTTCGAGGCCCAGGAATTGATGGCCCAAAATCAGATCCGCCATCTGCCCGTTGTAGAAGAAAGCGGCCGATTGCTTGGCATTGTGACCGATCGCGATATTCGCAGCGCGTTGCCTTACAAATTTTTCAAAAAGCCTCGCAGCAAAGAGGAAAAGAAAAATTTCGCGCAATTGCAAATCAATGAAATCATGACTCGCAAACCCATTACCATTTCTCCCAACCATACGATTCAGGATGCGCTGCTGATCATTCAGGATTCGAAAGTCGGCGCCCTGCCGGTTGTCGACGAGGACCACAAATTAAAGGGCATCATTTCAGTGCGGGATCTGCTGCGCGCTTTTACCAATGTTCTGGGAATCGGCGAACCGGGCATGCTGCTGTGTATTTTAGTCGAAGAAAAGATCGGTCAGTTGAAAAAAATCGTCGATGCCATCACCGAAGAAAATATCTCCTTTGGCAGCGTGCTGGTCGCCCGATATTGGGAAAAAGACAAGCGTGCCGTTTTCCCGTATCTGTTGACACAAAATATCGCCCATGTGAAGGAAAAATTAACAAACATGGGATTTACCCTGCTGGACCCCATGGAGTGGTATTTGGACCAGCTGCCCAAAAATGAATAATGTACACCGCCCAAATCCGGCCTCAAGCGCATCCGGCTCCTGCCCGTACGATAATCTATACATTTATCAGCTGGGCGGCAAATTGATATCCGAGAAAGAAATGCCCCAGAACAGCTTTATCGGCAACTGGGAAGAAGATCATTTTTCGTTTCTATTTTTCTCTGACCCCGCTGATGGGGAAATAAATGATCTTTTGCGCGTACAGCCGCAGCTCACCTTTATTGACAGTCACCACATGTCCTATGAGCAGTGGCAGGGGACAAAACTTACCGCTTATAATCAGGGGTGTTTTCAAATCATCCCGCCGTGGGAAAACGGCAGCAATAGCCGGTCCGATAAAATTCCGATCCTTCTGGACCCGGGCATTGTCTTTGGTACGGGCACCCATCCGACCAGTCGGGATTGCCTGGATGCCGTGGCGCTGGCCTGCCACAAAGGCGCACCGGCGCGAGTTCTGGATTTAGGCACTGGCACCGGCTTGCTGGCCCTGGCAACTGCCCGCCTGGGCTGCCGCTTGAATCTGGCGGTTGACCTGAATTTGCTGGCAGCCAAAACAGCTGGAAAAAACGTGTGCTTAAATCGCCTTGAAAAGCAGATTGCGGTGGTGCAGGGCGATGCGGAAACGTTTATTGATTGCCCGGCCGACTTGCTGATTGCCAACATCCATTATGCCGTCATCCAAAGACTGATTCGTACAAAGGGTTTTGCGGCCCCCAAGCGCTTTATCCTCTCCGGCCTCTTACGCAGTGAAGCCAAACAGGTACGGATTGAACTGGAACGCCTATCGGCAAAAATAATAAAAAGCTGGACCCACGAAGGAATATGGCATACCTTTTACGGAGAGATAAAAGATTGAGGAATTAGAAAATTATCTTATCACGAAAGCACGAAAGAGTTAAAACACGAAAAAGAAGAAATATTTAAATTTCGTGCTTTCCTAATTTCGTGTTTTCGTGACTGCTTTTTAACTACTCGCAAATATTTTTATTTTCAGAAAAAACTTCCGTTGAAAGGATCAACATGATTATTACTTGCTGGGGATCCAGAGGATCAATACCGGTTTCTGGAAGGCAATATTTAAAATACGGCGGCGATACCACCAGCTTGGAAATTCGCACCAAAAGCGGTGATATCATTGCCGTTGATGCCGGTACCGGTATTCGAAGATTTGGAAACAAGCTTGCCGATGAAAATGCGCACAACATTAATTTTCTTTTTACGCACGCCCATTGGGATCATTTAATGGGATTTCCTTTCTTCAAACCGCTCTATTTTGAGCGTGCTAAACTTCGCATGCACGGTTGTCCGTTTCACACTCAGTTTGTGGAGTCAATCTTATCAACGGTAATGGCGCCGCCCAATTTTCCGGTAAAATACAACGATGTCAAAGCCGAGATGAAATACGAAAAGGCCTGCCCGCAGGAATTTAATATCGGATCCGTATCGGTGACACCCATACCGATCAGTCATCCAAACGGCGGTAGCGGATATAAATTTGTGGAAGACGGAAAATCCTTTGTTTTCCTGACGGACAATGAACTGGGGCTCATTCATTCCGACGGTCGCACGTTTCATGAATACGTGGACTTTTCATCCGGTGCCGATCTTTTAATCCATGATAGTGAATACACCCCTGAAGAATATCAGACATTTATCGAATGGGGCCATTCCGTTTATACCGACGTGCTCAAATTAGCGCAGGAGGCCAGCGTTAAAAAACTGGGGCTATTCCATCTAAACCAGGAACGAACCGATGACCAAATGGATGAAATGGTTAACGCCTGTCGGCAACACCTTTCCGGCCAGGGCCTCAAAATTGAGTGTGTCGGCGTGGCCGGTGATATGACGTTCAAGCTATAGGCCAACCCTCTCAGGTTGGGCTAAAATCCCAATATCGAATCCCGAAATCCGAAACAAATTCAAATATTAAATTACAAAAATTCAAAACAATTAAAGTATCTTTTCGGTTGCTTCTAGATGGTAATTGTTTTCAAAGTTTAAAAAATTTGAAACTTCGTATTTTGATATTGTTTCGAATTTCGTGCTTCGGTTTTCGAATTTAAATTCTTCGATGTGTTCGAAGAGTTTCAAAAAATCATAATTGAATCGTTTAAAATTGAGGGAATGAGGGAACATGATGGATGATTTGATTAAAAAGGCGGCGGCGGATTTATTGGAAGCAAAAATGGCGACGGCCTTAACCGGTGCAGGCATTTCCACTGAAAGCGGGATTCCGCCTTTTCGGGGCGAGGGCGGGCTATGGGAACGGTATGATCCTGTGGAAGTGGCCCACATCGACTCGTTTTTACAAAATCCTGCAAAAATCTGGAATCTTCTCTTCAAGGATATGAAGGAAGTGTTGGACAAAGCCGCACCAAGCGACAGCCACAAGGGATTGGCAAGACTCGAAGAATTAGGAATTTTAAAGACGATCATCACCCAGAACGTGGACGGTCTCCATCAACTGGCCGGAAATAGTGACGTCATCGAGTTTCACGGCAACATGGCCTGGCAGAAATGCATGGACTGCCATAAACGCTATAAAACCCATCGCATTGACATGAACCAAATCCCACCGCGCTGCAGCTGTGACGGAATCTTGCGACCCGATGCGATCTTATTTGGCGAGATGATTCCCCAGGATGCGCTCTGGCGCTCGCGACAGGTCGCACGCGATTGTGATGTGATGCTGGTGATCGGGACTTCGGCGGTTGTTCAACCGGCCGCCCTAATGCCGGTCATCGCCAAAGAATCCGGGGCCAAAGTTATTGAGATCAACCCGGAACGCACACCGCTGACCGGTGAGATCAGCGATTATTTTATCAAGGGAAAAGCTGGAGATGTTATGAATCGTATCGTTGCAGATTTGGAACGCCTTCTGTAATGCCAGCTGTCGAGGGTAGCCATTAAATAGTTAAGTAAAAACTTTTATCACGAATGCACGAAAATCACGCACCCTGGGTTCAATCGGTTACACTGACGCCGCCGAGTTTGAAGGACAATACGGCGGATGCGGACCGGCTCATCCAGGCCCTAAAGTCCCGCCTGGACACACCCGTCATCGATATTGATCTTGATCTATTAAAAGTTCTGCCGGCGGTCTTTCGCAACAGCCGGTTTAAAATTCGCTGTATTCTTTTTAAAAAAAAGCAAAACTGGGTGTTGACCGGAATTACCGATGCAAAGGATGCGACGCCGATCGCCGGGTTGGCGGTTGATCTGGGCACCACCCGGGTGGTGCTGCGCCTATTAGATCTTGCCAGCGGTCGGATACTGGCCGAATCGGCCTTCGACAATCCTCAGGATTCCATCGGACCGGACATTCTGACGCGGATTCATTTTGCCGAAAAAGAAAATGGCCTGAAGAAACTAAATGAGCTGATTATCAGCGCCTTGAACAGCGCAATTGAAAAATTGTGTGGATCACAGCACTTTAAACCGGATCAAATCTATGCCCTTTCAGTGGCCGGCAATACCACCATGATCCATTTTTTCATGGGTCTTGATCCCAAATGGATCATCCGTGAGCCCTATATCCCGGTGGTGAACAGCCCCGACGCCGTAAAAGCGCAAGCACTCGGCGTGTGCGTTAATCGACAGGCCCGGGTTTTTATTTTCCCCAACATTGGAAGTTACATTGGCGGGGACTTAATTGCCGGAATTTTATTTTCAGAAATCTACAAAAAATCACGCCCCTGCATTCTGGTCGATGTGGGAACCAATGCCGAAGTGGTGCTTGGAAATGAAAATTGGCTGGTCGCCTGCGCCGGAGCCGCCGGTCCGGCACTGGAAGGCGGTGTTACCCGCATGGGAATGACGGCCGGTCCGGGCGTCATTGATCAAATCAGGGTGGATCTGAATGCGCTGAAATTTAATATCCACACCATTGAGGATTTGCCGCCCACAGGGATCTGCGGCTCGGGCGTGATTGATCTGGCCGCCCAATTGTTTCTTACCGGTATGATCGATATCCGGGGCAAACTGGTGCCGAAGGTTTGCGGCTCAAAAATTAGAGAGATCGACCACCTTTTGCATCTTGTTGTCGTTCCGGCCGAGAGGTCGGCGACCGGTTCTGATCTGTCCATCAGTCAGGCTGATCTGGACAGCCTTATCCGGTCTAAAGCGGCCATGTATACGATATTAGAAACCCTGACCGGGTCAGTCGGTGTTGCACCGGATGATCTGGAATCTTTTTATGTGGCCGGAACATTTGGATCTTTTATCAATCCCGAATCCGCCATCGCCATCGGGATGCTGCCTGATTTACCGCCGGACCGGTATAAGCCACTGGGAAACAGCTCTCTTGAGGGTGCGACGCTGGCGCTTAAAACGGATAAATATCATCTGGACATCGAACAGATCCGCGACCGCATCACCTATCTGGAACTCAACGTCAATCAGGACTTCATGAATCGATTCAGCGCCGCCAAATTTTTGCCGCATACAAATCCGAAGCTGTTTCCGTCTGTAAAAACAGTTCAGAAAAAGAAATAAAGAGACGGCATTGGCGCACTGGAGTGCTGGAGTAATAGAGTAATGGAATGTCAGAAAATAGCCACTCTGCACGATAATTGAGTCGATTTATGATCCGTTGATGGATTCAAAATGACGCTATATCAATCGAATTTTCTGCAGCATTCTGCAACGACCTGCCGGCATGTCAATCCGATTACTACTCTGATTTCAAATAATTGAAGCAATAGAAATGAAGCGCCTGTCTGTGAAAAGGATCACCTTCATCGATGCGATACCGCTTTCGTAATTCAATCGGAATCGTTACAGATCCTTTTTTTTGCATTTGAATTATTTTTGTCATTATTGTTCCTTTCAGAATTTCTGAATTTCTGTAATTCAGAATAAATTTAATCATTAAAGTGTGTATTGGTCATTGCCTCATCTGCTGAATTAGACGCATTAACTGAAAATGGAATTTTTTATGCGTACAACCGTATTGGACTCTAACCGATCACCTTCTAATGACCCTTGTGAAATCCATTTGAAACATGTACTTTGGGTAAAGTGCAAATTATCTAAAGATATCTGCACCATTAGTCCTAAAGGTAGATCGCAAAATATTGTGTTCATTTTATTTTTTAAGAATGCAGACTTTTTGTTGTAAGTTGCAATGTTCGCTTGTTAGTCATGGGTGCTTACAATCTTAAGCAGGTCTGCGAAAGTTTTGATTCATAGGTTAGAACCATGTCACTGAGAAAAACTGTCGGTCTTGTTCTAGGTTGCGGGTCCTCGCGCGGTTGGGCCCACATAGGGGCCATTGAGGCACTGGAAGATGCGAATATCCCGATTGATCTCATCGTCGGCTGCAGTATTGGCTCTTACGTTGGCGCTATCTATGCCAGCGGAAGCATCAAAAGCCTGCGAGATTTTGTTCTCAAGATGGATGGCAAAAAGGTCTTTTCCTATTTTGATATCGTGCTTCCTCGGTCCGGTCTTCTGGATGGCACAAAAAAACTGAGGGAGCTCTTTTCAATACACACTGATGTACAAAATTTTTCTGAATTGAAAATCCCCGTAATGATGGTTGCTACAGATCTCGAAACAGGGCAAAAAGTGGTGCTCAAGTCTGGCAATATATTGGATGCTCTCAGGGCAAGCATGTCGACACCAGGGCTCTTTGCACCAGCAAGAGTAAAGAATCGCTGGCTTGTGGATGGTGGTTTAGTGGATCCAGTGCCCGTAAGCGTTGCACGGGCGGTGGGAGCTGATATTGTTATTGCCGTGGATCTCAGCAGCGGGATTATCTCAAAACAAAAACGGAAAAAGCAAAAATTTCGAAGTGAAAAGGCACCCGTGAAACAAGAAGAGAAGAAAAATGAATTAATCGAAAAATTGTCAGAATATTATGAAAATGCTGAATCAAGCTTTAAAAACAAAATCAATGATCTGTTTAAAAAAGAAGCATCGACACCGGATATCATAGAGACTGTTACAACCTCGATCAACATAATGCAAGATCGGATAACCCGCATAAATCTGGCAGTCACCCCACCGAACGTTTTAATACAGCCACACCTTGGAGAATTAAAAATGCTGGATTTTGACCAGGTCGAACATACAATCGAAGAAGGTTATATCAGGGCAAAAGAGAAAATTGAGGATATAATGATCATGCTTGAACCAAAGTAAACAAAAGACTGTAAGTCCATATCGTGTTCATTTACCCGGCAATTGTTTTTTGGAAACTGTATATTCGGTATGTGCAACCCACACTTCGACTGAATTGTGGGTAACGGCTATCCACCCGTAACAAATAAAAAAGGATCAAAAACACAATAAAAAATCCTGAAATTCGTTGCACGCGTTTAGTCTATTGCCAAATTAAGCCGGAAAACGGCCCGTCATGGTTTCAGGCGTATCATTCATGGCTGTATATGACAGTTCAGGGACGCTGCAGAACCATGCTCGGCTCTGGCGAGCTCCGCCGCGGCGGGCAATTCATGGCTCCAGGAGAGCCCCCCTTCGTTAAAGTTTCCATCTTCGTCAAGACTTCGCCGGACATGTCGGCACGGCAACCAATTCAGGCCGAAAAGCGACGTATCGTGCTAAAGGCAGATAGAATTAACTTCGATTTAGCTCTTGACCCATAATTTATCACCCTGCTGGACCTGCTGGCGATAGCAGGCTGGCAATCTATTTTCCAATTTGTTATATTCAAATCCAATACGCCAGCTTGCCCGGCCCGGCTGAGGCCGCTTCAGCGAAGACGGTTACGCCATTAGCCAACACTCCAAAGGAGAACAGCACCATGCCCACGCCCATCTATCTGGATTATAACGCCACAACCCCGCATGATCCGGAAGTCATTGAGGCCATGCGGCCTTTTTTCGAAGAGGAATTCGGCAATCCGTCAAGCTCCCATTTTTACGGCAGCAAACCCAAACAGGCGGTTATTAAAGCCCGCAAACAGGTTGCATCCCTGTTGAATTGCACGCCGGAGGAAATCATATTTACCAGCGGGGGAACCGAATCAAACAATTTCGCCATTAAAGGCTGCGCCGAAGCCTTCCCGCATAAAGGCAATCATATCATCACTTCTCAAATCGAACATCCGGCTGTGCTGGAGGTCTGTCGTTTTTTGGAAACCACCGGATTTGAAATCACCTATTTGCCGGTTGACGAATTCGGTCTGGTAAATGTGGCGGACCTGGCGGCGGCCATAAAAAAAGAAACCCTATTGATCTCCATCATGCACGCCAACAACGAGGTCGGCACGGTCGAGCCCATTGCCGAAATGGCGCGGTTGGCTGAAAAGCATGACATTGTTTTTCATACGGATGCAGCCCAATCTGTTGGAAAGATACCTGTGGATGTCGACCGCCTGGGGGTGGACCTGCTGACGATCGCCGGCCATAAAGTTTATGCCCCTAAAGGTATCGGTGCGCTTTACGTTCGCCAGGGGCTGGCACCCGCAAAATTTATGCACGGTGCCGGCCAGGAGCTGGCGATGCGGGCCGGGACCGAAAATGTGCTCGAAATTGTCGGCCTGGGGATGGCCTGTGAAATTGCCCAGCGCGACCTGGCCAAAAACATGAAACATATGCAGGCCATGTGCGACAGGCTTTTTAAGGGAATCAAACAGGAATGTGATCAGGTCAAACGCAACGGGCATCTGCAAAAACGACTGCCCAACACGCTGAGTATTTCATTTTTGGGTTTGGAGGCCAATCGCATTCTGGATGCAATTGAAACCGAGGTGGCCGCTTCGGCCGGCGCCGCCTGTCATTCGGATACGGTGGAAGTGTCCGCGGTGCTCACGGCGATGAATGTCCCCCTGGAGTGGGCCAAAGGGACCTTAAGATTAACCACCGGAAGAATGACTACCGCAGCGCAAATCGACACGGCAGTCAAAGCAATTTGTGCTGCCGTAGAAAAAATGCGGTATTAAGCAAGGTCAATTACTTGGACTGTCTCTTTCTCTTTAACAAGAATAAGTGGACGAACCGGGGGTCAATTTCGTTGGCAGCCACCCGACCGTATTCGCTTTCAATTTCGCTGAAAAGATTCTCAAAGGTTTGGCCCAGCCGATCGGTAATTTCATAATCTTTCAAACCGGTTTCTGCCGACAGCCAGTTTAAAAAGGAAGATTTCATTTCCACAGGAATCTGTCTGCCCTGTTCGGCATCAGCGTCCATCTTGCCCGGAAGCAGTTTGCCAAAAAAGGGCAAAAACTGATTCACGGTCAAAGCCTCTAACTTTTTGGTCTTCAATTCGAGATGCTGTCGGGCCCAGAGGGTCAGCATAAGGTTTTTATATGTCAGAAAACCATATCTGGCGGGCGGATCCATCTTGATATTCATCAGCGACAACATATCATCCACGGCAACCACCTGATCAAAAACCGCTTCGGTTTCACGAATATCATCAAGCGAAGCAAACTCCCGGTATAAGACGCCGGTCCTGTAATTATCATAAAAAAGCGGCTTTTTAACCAAAAGCCCGCCAACGATACCCAACCATTGTTCACCCCAGAAGGTCAACCGCAGTCCGGCCTGGGCAAACCAGCATTTTGAAAGCCATTTTTCCGCCCGCCATTTCAGCTTGAGTGCGCGCCCAAAACCGACCCTGAATATATCTTGAAGCGGATAGCGGGTTATCAGGACTGCCGCCCGGGCAGGATCGACGTTTTTGTCTTTGACCATTCGCTCGAGGCCGATGCTGACATACCCGCTGGCCTTTTTGACAATTTCCTGCAGTACTTCGCGTTCACCGATGATCT
>JASFGZ010000027.1:0-17971 GCA_050123495.1 Desulfobacterales bacterium | reverse complement strand
TGGAATTTCAGGAACGATTATCACAGGTGGCCCCGATTAATCGGCCGGTATTGTTAATCGGTGAGAGAGGAACGGGAAAGGAGTTGGCCGCAGCGCGGCTGCACTATCTTTCAAATCGATGGCAGGAACCGATGGTAGCGCTGAACTGTGCCGCCCTCTCGCCCGCTTTAATCGAGTCAGAGTTGTTTGGTTATGAAAAAGGCGCCTTTACCGGTGCGCTGCAGCGGCGATTCGGCCGGTTTGAGTCTGCCGATCGCGGGACGCTGTTTTTAGATGAAATCGGAAGTATTCCGATGGAAGTTCAGGAGAAGATTTTACGGGTGGTGGAATATAATGTCTTTGAGCGGGTCGGCAGTTCGGAGAGTATTGAGGTGGATGTTCGCATCATTGCCGCTACCAATGCCGATTTAAACGATCTGGCACGCAAAAACCTTTTCAAACAGGATCTGTTGGATCGGCTTTCTTTTGAAGTTTTGTTTCTGCCGCCTTTAAGAGAGCGAAAAGAAGATATTGTTTTGTTAGCCAATCACTTTGCTGGAAGGATGTCGCTGGAACTCGGTCGGGACCAGATTCCGGTCTTCAGTACCGGCGCCATTGCGGCTTTAAAAAACCATGCATGGCCCGGCAATGTTCGTGAATTGAAAAATGTTGTTGAGCGTGCAGTCTATCGCTCCGATGCTGCGACCATCACCGAAATTGACTTTCATCCCTTTCATTCCCCATATGAAGATACAGCTTCCCCCGCAGCCGAAGAACCCCCTGCGCGTGAAAGCGGAGGGGGTGATTTGAGAGCAATCTTGAAGCGTCCACTCAAAGAAGCCGTCTGGCAATTAAAAATCGCGATGATTGAAAACGCCCTGCAAAAGGCAAACTACAATCAGAAAAAAGCCGCCCGGATTTTAGGGCTGACCTATCATCAATTTCGAGGACTGTACCGGCAGTATAAAGAAGCCGACTAGAATCGATCTCAAAAAAGCGTCTCAGGACTTTACAAAACTTTTGTAATATATTTGTGAGACATGACGCTAAATGCGGCGACCGAGTATGGCACTCTCATAAATCGCCGCTTTGGCACTGCGGGCTTCAAGGCAGTCTCCGATCTGGTGGGTTTCATACCCGAGGGATTTGACCTTTTCATAGAGGCGGTTACACGGCCGGGTGCCGGTCGCAAAGATCACCCTTTCGGCCCTGACCAACAGCTCCGTACCATCGTTGCGGACCACAACAGCACCGGCGCCTGCAACTCTCATCAGTCTGGTTTCAGTCATTATTTTTACGTTGTTTTCTTTGAGCCTGCCGAGCAAAATCTTTTTCGTCATGGATTCCAGGCTACTACCAATTTTAGCAAGCATTTCCACTATGCTAACGCGACAGCCATATTCGGTCAGGTACAGGGCTATTTCCAGGCCGGTCGCCCCGCCGCCGATGACCACCGCTTCCCTAAAGGGAGGTGGGGTTTCGTTTAATACATCTTCATAGGTCAGCACAATGTTGCTGTTGTTGCCTTCCACCGGCGGAATCGCCGGTAGTGATCCGGTGGCCAGGACGACAACATCTGGATTGAGGGCCTGGATATCTTTGGTGTTGACTTCATGGTTGAGATGACACCGGACACCGAATTTTTCGATTTGTTTTTTCTGAAATTTGATCAGGCTGCGCAATTCATGCTTGTGCCCCGGTATGCTGCCGGGCAGCAATTGTCCTCCCAACGAACGCCGTTTTTCAAAAACATGGACTTCATGGCCACGCTTGGCCGCCACCCAAGCCACATTCAAACCGCCGGGACCACCACCGACGACCATGATTTTTTTGGGTTTTTGGGTGGGTATGAAGGCCATTTCTTTTTCCCGGCCCAGCATGGGATTGACCAGACATTCGATCCGGCCTTTTCTGAATATTGATTCCATGCAGGTATTGCAGGCGATACATATCCGGATTTCATCGAGGCGGCCTTCCCTGGCTTTATTGGGCATCTCCGGATCTGCTAAAAGCCCACGACCAACGCACACCAGGTCAGCCTGGTCTTTTAATAAAACCTCATTGGCAACCACCGGGTCGTTTATGCGGCCAACGGCCATGACCGGGATGTTCAAGGCCTTTTTAACCCGTGCGGCGGATTCCGCCAGACACGCTTTTTTCATAAACATGGGCTGGCAGATCCATTCCGGTGTAATATCATTGCCGGCCGAAACCTGAACCAGATCAACACCGGCTATTATCAGAAGTTTTAAAATCTCAATGCTTTCTGTGACAGTCAGGCCGCCGGGCACAAATTCCTGAGCACTGATTTTAAACGAAAGTGGAAATTCCGGTCCAATTCGCCTGCGAATTTCTTCAGTAATTTCAAGTGCGAATCGACTCCGACCGACAGTGTCCCCACCGTATTCATCCTCGCGGATATTGCTCACTTTTGATAAAAATTGGTTTATCAGATAACCATGCGCGCCGTGGATCTCGATCAGCTCGAACCCCGCCTGTTTGGCGCGTTCCGCTGCATCACCGAATTTTTGAACGATTTCATGGATTCCATCGATTGTCAGCGGCTCAACATCGCCGCGGATCGTCGGGCAGGGAATCGGAGAAGGTGCCAGCGGTTTACGTTTGATGACCCTGATCGACGTCTGTCTCCCGCCGTGGTGTATTTGAATGGCCGGGACCGATCCTTCCGATTTCATCACTTCGGCAATCTTTGCCAGTCCCTCGATGAATCCGTCATCATCAATTCTGGCCTGATTTGCAGAAACGACCCCTTCGGGCGAAACTGCACAGGCTTCCATGATGACCATCGCCGGTCCTCCGGCCGCGCGCTTGCGGTAATGTTCAACAGTGGCTTCGGTGATGGTACCATCATCTCCAATTAAAAAGGAGGCCAGGCCGGGCATGACGATTCGGTTTTTCAGTTGAATATCTTTGATTGAAAAAGTTGAAAACAGCGGCTGCATTTGTTTCCTCCCGGGAGAGCTTGACGTCCTGGAATGTTTTTTCCTATAATCCCTTTAGCCCAAAGAAAGGTCTCAAATTATAACTAATTGAAATAAAATAGATTTTAAGAATATCCGATTCAAGTGCCGTCATATGGAAAATATAAATATTGGGGTCAACGACCACCCCGCATTGCGGATGGCTTGAATTTTCGGCCATAGGCCGAAAAGGCAAAAGCACGTCAGTGCTTTAAACGTTGCGGTTGGAACCGGGTGCAAAGCACCCGGTTTGAAAACAAGCAATCAGGGCCAAGCCGAATTGCCACTGTATTAGGTTCCAGGTCTTTGGGAGTCAAGTCTGACAGTTTTGCGACCGCTGAATTTAGCCTATTCCAATACCATGTTATTTTTCATTGCGCAAGGATAACCCCTTTTGATAAAGCAATAGAAGCGTTAAAAAAAGGGAAAATTCAGCACGCCGAATCGTATCAGACCTGCATTCCTCAAAACCCGGTTATAAACAGGGAGGTGCCCATTTCGATATGCCCTATTTGCATGCCATATTCGCACAAGTCGGTTTGACAGATCTGCTTCTTATCCTGGCCGGTGTGATTTTAGCAGTTGTACTTTTCCTGCTCATTATTCTGGTTCGGCGCCAGGAGATTAAATCACAGGATTTTTTTACCGCGCTGGAAAAGCAGGAGGGGCGCACTGAACGAATGATTAGAGATGAGTTTGGCCGCAACCGCCAGGAATCGGCCGAAAGCGCCAGGTTGGGCCGGGAGGAAATCGGCGGCACATTAAAATTTACCAGTGATTCCCAGCTCAAACAGCTACGCGAGATCGCCGGTATGCAAAAAGATCAACTCGACAGCTTTTCCAAACAGCTGCTGGACATGACCAAGCTCAATGAAGAAAAACTTGAAACCATGCGAAAGACGGTTGAAACGCAACTACGAACCCTGCAGGAGGACAACAATCGAAGGCTGGAGCAAATGCGCGCGGTGGTGGACGAAAAACTGCAGTCGACTCTCGAAAAACGGCTGGCGGACTCGTTCAAGCAGGTAAGCGAGCGCCTGGAACAGGTTTACAAGGGCCTGGGTGAGATGCGAAGCCTGGCCACCGGAGTGGGCGATCTTAAGAAAGTGTTGACCAATGTTAAAACGCGGGGCACCTGGGGCGAAATTCGGCTCAGTCATATTTTAGAACAGATATTGACACCGGATCAATACGAGGTCAATGTGGCCACCAAGAAAGCCAGCAGTGAACGGGTGGAGTTTGCCATAAAATTGCCGGGTCCGGATGCGCATAAAGAAAAGATTGTCTGGCTGCCCGTTGACTCCAAATTTCCCCAGGAGGATTATCAGCGCTTGTTGGATGCCCAGGAAGCGGCCGATAAGGAGCTGGCGGAAAAATCGGTTAAAAATCTGGAAATTCGCATTAAGGCCGAAGCCAAAGCGATACGGGAAAAATATATCGATCCGCCGAATACCACTGACTTTGGAATTATGTTTTTGCCGGTGGAAGGCCTGTATGCCGAAGTTTTAAGGCGCCCGGGTTTGTGTGATAGCCTGCAAAGAGAATATCGCATTGTGGTAACCGGACCGACAACGTTGGCGGCCCTGTTAAACAGTCTTCAGATGGGCTTTCGTACCCTGGCCATTGAAAAGCGATCCAGCGAAGTATGGGAGCTGCTGGGGGCGGTAAAAACCCAGTTCGGTAAGTTCGGTGAGGTGCTGGCAAAAACCAAGAAAAAGCTTCAGGAAGCCAGCAACACGATTGATAAAGCCGAAACACGCACCCGGGTCATCCAGCGTAAATTGAGTAAAGTCCAAGAGCTGCCCCCGTCCGATTCGGCAAAACAAATGGAGCCGACGGCAATCGATGATGATGACCCGGTGGATGATGACTCCTAACAAGCATAGTAGGGGAGAGACAAATGCCTATATCCCACTATTGGGCTGACAAATATATTGAAAACCGGCACACTGCCCAGGAGGCGATTGGCCGGATCAAACCTGCACAACGCGTGTTTATCGGATCATCCTGTGGTGAACCCCAGCACCTGGTTCGGGAGCTTTCTGAAGCCTCAGATTGCTTCAAAGATATTGAAATCAACCGCTTGATGACCATGGAGACCACGCCCTTGACACTGATTGCCAATAAAACCAGAGATCAGAGCCTCAATATTCGGTCATTTTATCTGGGTTCAGCAAAGCCCAAGGCAATCGCCCGCAACAAACGGTTTATCACCCCCATCAATCTTTCAGCGATCCCCCGGCTGTTTAAAAGCCGGTTATTGCCGATCCATGTGGCCCTGATTCAAACATCGCCGCCGGATGATTTCGGCTGGATGAGTCTGGGCGTTTCGGTGGATATCACGCTGGCGGCCGCGTTGTCAGCGGATCTGGTAATTGCCCAGGTCAACTCCCGAATGCCCAGAGTGCTGGGGCGCAGCTTTATTCACGTCAACGACGTAGATGTATTCGTCGAATATGATGAACCGCTGCTGACCATTGGGGAAACACCAGAGCTGGAGGCCGCCAATGACATCGGGCGTCTAATTGCCCACCTCATCGAAGACGGTTCTACCATAGAAATCGGATTGGGCTCTACCCATCAGGCCACCCTGCTGGCGCTGGCCGACAAGAATGACCTGGGAATCCACACCCAGTATATGACCAACGATATCATGCATTTGTTTTCCCGAGGTGTCATCACCAACCGTAAAAAGGGGTTCAATGAAGGCAAAATGGTGGCTTCCAGCGCCATTGGCAACGAAGATCTATATGAATTTTTAGATGACAATCCGGCCATCGAGTTTCATCCTTGCGATTATGTCAATGACCCTTCTGTCATTTCACGCCATAATAAGATGGTGTCCATGAATGTTGCCATGACGATCGATCTGACCGGCCAGGTAGCGGCTGATGCGCTGCCCTACAATAATTTCTCGGGTATTACCGGTATGTTTGATTTTATACGCGGTGCGGTCCAGTCCAAAGGCGGCAAGTCGATCCTGCTGTTGCCGGCCACAGCCCAGCAGGGTAAAAAAAGCCGCATTGTTCCGCAGCTAGACGATGAGGCCGTTGTTGTACCCAGAGGAGACGTTCATTATGTAGTCTCCGAGTACGGGGCGGTGAATTTATTCGGCAAAAGTTTGCAGGAACGTGCCATGGCCATGATTGGTATTGCGCATCCGGATTTCCGGGACGAACTTTTTCACGCAGCCAAAAGAATGGGTCTTTTAAGCCCCGAACGAACGCTGACTGAATCGATCCACGGGGTTTATCCAATTCATCTGGAAGAAGCCATTGAGATTGATGGTGAACAGGTGACGATCAGACCTGCCAAGCCAGTCGATGAGAGAAGAATTCAAGAACATTTTTATAATCTGGACAAAGATGACGTGGTTGCCCGGTTTTTCCATGAAAAAAACAGCTTCGTTCACGACGAAGTCAAAGGGGTTTCATTGATCGATTATATTAAAGATTTGACGATGGTTGCAGTTGTTGGAGAATTTGGTTTCGGCAAGGTGATTGGAATCGGCGAATATCTGTTGGATCAGGCAAACAATGAGGCCGAGATTGCCTTTTCGATCAGCAGGCCGTATCAAAAAAAGGGTTTGGGTAAAATACTGTTGAACAAACTGGCCCATGCCGCGCGAGACAACGGTATCAGCGGGTTGATGGCCTATACATCGCCTCAGAATAGGGGTATGATTAAACTGTTTAAGGTGCTACCGTATAAAGTCGACAGCTTTTTTGACGGTGATATGCTGCAGCTCAGGTGCCGGTTTGATCAACCCTTGTAAAAGCAAGTGAACTAGAGTGAGGCGTGAACTAAAGTGCCTAAAGTTAAGGAATTCTGTCATTGTAATAAAAAAGATGGAGCGTAGCGACACCAAAACTTTAGGCACTTTAGCTCACTTTAGTTCACTTTAGTCACTATGTTTAATTTTAAATGACTATATGAAATTTACCTCCCGCGCTACAGAAGGAAAATGAGAATGACGACCCACAAGATTGTTTTTCTACCCCATGAAATAAAAATTACGGTACCGGATGGTGAAACGATTATTCATGCCGCCCTGGAAGCCGGTGTGCACATAAATGCCTCCTGCGGAGGGGAGGGTGTTTGCGGAAAATGCCGGGTGTTGCTTGAGGAAGGTGCAGTGGAAAACGGCATTTCCGAAAAACTCAGCCAAGAGGACCAGGATAAGGGCTATCGGCTGGCCTGCCAGGCCGTCGTAAAAAACGACCTGGTCGTGCGCATCCCGACCGAATCTGCCTTGGATGCCAGTGCCCTTCGAAGGCATATGACGCCGCGCAAAACTGCCCACATCCGCGAAATGAACTTTGATGAGTTAAAGGAAAAGGGGTTGTTTGTCGCGCCGGTGGAAAAAATATTCCTGCAACTCCCTGAACCGACTGCCCAGGACAACCTGGCGGACATCACCCGTCTGATCAGTTATTTGAAAGCCAAACATGATGAACACCGTCTGGATGTCGCCCTTTCGGTTATCCGTAAAATTCCGGATGCCATCCGGAAACAGGATTTTGAAGTGACCGCCACACTGGTGCGTCCGGTTCGCGATATCGGCAAAACCCGCCTGATCAATGTTCAGGCGGGTGATACCACCAGCCGCAATTATGCGATTGCCATGGATATCGGGACCACGACTATTTATGGTCAGGTCATCGATTTGATCAGCGGCGATGTGTTGGCCGAATACGGCGATTTTAACGGCCAGATCAGTTATGGTGAAGATGTCATTTCCCGGATCGTATATGCCGAAAAATCTGGAGGACTGGACCGCCTGAATGAAGTTGTTATCGGTACGATCAATACAGTGCTGGATAAGATTATCAAACAATCCGGTATCGATCATGAGGATTTGTCCGCCATTACGCTGGCCGGAAATACCACCATGACGCAATTGATGCTCAAAATCGATCCACGGCCCATCCGACGCTCACCCTATGTGCCGGCGGCGACGCTTTACCCTCCCACCCGGGCCAAGGATCTGGGTATGGCTGTAGGCGACCACGTATCCGCTCTGGTTTATCCGGCGGTTTCCAGCTATGTCGGCGGCGATATTGTGGCCGGTGTGATGGGGTCCGGTATTTACCGAACCGAGAAACTGACCTTATATCTGGATGTCGGGACCAATGCCGAGATTGTCATCGGCAATAAGGACTGGCTCGCCTGTGCGGCCTGTTCAGCCGGACCGGCCTTTGAAGGCGGCGGTCTCAAATACGGAATGCGTGCCGAGAAAGGTGCCATTGAAGATTTTTCAATTGACCCGGTCACTTACGAACCCATGATCCTCACCATCGGTAACGTACGGCCCAAAGGCATCTGTGGTTCAGGCCTGATTACCATGGTCGCCACCCTGTTCGAGATGGACATCATCAATAATCTGGGCAAATTTAACCGTGATTTAGAAACAGAGCGCATCCGCGAAGAAGACGGCGTTTATGAATATGTTCTGGCGTGGAACGAAGAAACTCAAATTAATCGAGATGTCACCCTGACCGAAATCGATATCGAAAACCTTATTCGCGCCAAGGGCGCCATTTACAGCGGTTGCATGACGCTGCTGAAGGAAGTCGGGATGAACATTAAAGACATTGAACACATTATTCTGGCGGGCGGATTTGGCAGTTACGTGGATTTGGAAAAGGCCATGGTTATCGGGTTGCTTCCCGAAATGGATCCTGCCAAGGTGACCTTTATCGGAAACGGATCGCTGATGGGCGCCAGAATGAGCAGCTTGACCAATCGGATTCGTAAAGATGTCGTCGAGGTGATCCGCAAAATGACCAATTTCGAATTATCCGACACCGGCTCCTATATGGATAATTATATCGCCGCCCTCTTTTTGCCCCACACCGACATTGATCAATTCCCCAAATTAAAGGCCCGTCTTGAAGCGCTCAAGAAAATTCAAAAATGAATCGGATTTAATTAGAAATTTTAATTTAGTTGAGCTCGCCTCTTGACAAAGCTATCCACTCCATATACATGACAATATTCTGCTTTTTATGATAAAACCGCGCCTTTGATGCAGGGGCGACAGCCTCTAAAATTTTGATCTCAAATGTTGATGGATAAGGACAAAAAGACAAGGAGGTAAACATTGGCTTTTGAATTTTTTAAAGAATCGTATTCCGGCGCAATAAAAGAAATTGCACTGGGGAAAGGTGACAAGGCTGTTACGGTCGGTGGTGAGAGCTGCTATCCGTTCTACAGTTTCGAAGGTAAAATGCCCCACAAACCGAAGATCGCCATGGAAATCTGGGATATGGAACCGGAAGAATGGCCGGAGGCAGCCATAAGCCCATTTAAGGATGTGATTTCAGATCCGGCGGCGTGGGCCAAAAAATGTGTCGATGAATTCGGCGCTGACATGATTGTGCTGCAGCTAAAAAGCACCGATCCCAACGGCAACGACGCCGGTGCGGATGAGGCGGTCGCCACGGTAAAAAAGGTTTTAGGGGCCATTGATGTACCGCTGATCATATGGGGCACTGCCAATGTGGAAAAAGATGAGGAAGTGCTCAAGAAAATCGCCGAGGAATGCCAGGGAGAGAACCTCATCCTGGGTCCGGTCGAAGACAAAAATCACAAAGGTATCGGTGCGGCTGCCATGGGTTTCGGGCATACGGTTATTGCTTCATCTCCGATCGACGTTAACCTGGCCAAGCAGTGCAATATTTTACTCGAAAATCTGGGGGTGTCGATGGATAAAATGATCATCGATCCCACCACCGGTGGTCTGGGATACGGTCTGGAATATTCCTACTCGGTGATGGAACGCATCCGCATGGCAGCCTTGGCCCAGGGAGACGACAAACTGCAACTGCCGTTGATCAACAATCTGGGAAACGAAGTTTGGAAATGCAAGGAGGCCAAGCAGCCCGTCGATGAAGCACCCACCCTCGGCGATCCGGAAAAACGCGGCATTTTAATGGAAGCGGTCGGCGCCGTTGCTTATCTGATGTCGGGCTCCGATGTGCTGATTATGCGCCATCCGGAATCCATTCGAATGGTCAAATCCTATATCGACCTGGTTTATGACGGCGGCATGGCCACCGATGTGGCCGGAATTCAAAAGCAATTGGATGCGGCCGATGTCGATTTGCTGGCGCTGTCTCCCGAGCCGGATTTGACCATCGCAGAAGAAAAGAAAGCAGCGCCGGCTAAAAAAGCGGCGGCACCCAAACCGGAGAAGAAAGCGGCACCGGCTGCCAAAAAAGAGGCGGCGCCTGAGCCGGAGAAAAAGGCAGCGGCGCCTATTGAACCCGCACCGGCGGAAGCACCTAAAGCCGAAGCTGCGCCCGAAGCGGACGCCGCTGCCAAAGCCGAGGCTGAAGCCAAAGCCAAGGCTGAAGCCGAGGCCAAAGCCAAAGCCGATGCTGAAACGCAGGCCAAAGCGGCCGAAGAAGCCAAAGCCAAAGCTGAAGCCGATGCCAAAGCCAAAGCCGAAGCAGAAGCCAGGGCCAAAGCCGAAGCCGATGCGCAAAAAGCCGCCGATCAAAAGGCCAAAATCGAAGCCGAACTCGATGAAATCAGACAGAAACGGGCCAAAGAACGCGCTGAGCTGGTTGCCAAACGCGCAGCTGTTGAAAAGAAAGCGGCTAAAAAGACGCCGGCAGCCGTTCAAAAATCAATGGTAGAGAAGATGATCGATAATCTGGATTGGATCCATAAACGCTAACGCTAACCGACCGTCGATGGCACCTGCTCGCATAAGCCGTTGACGGGCAAATTCAAAAAAATAGTGGGGAGGAAACCACGTATGTCAGAAACAACCGATACAAAACAAACGAAACCCGAAAAGGCCAAAAAAGTTGCCGATCCGGTTGCGGCCTCCATTGATGCTGCCAGCCAGCAGATGATCCGGCGCGCCCAGGAGCTGGGTGTCGAGACCATTTTTGATCGGGCGGTCACAATGAAACCCTGCAACATCGGCATCCAGGGCACCTGCTGTAAAAACTGTGCCATGGGCCCCTGCCGTCTACCGCTTCCCAAAGCCGGAATCGAAGGTGAAGACGAGCGCAAGGGGCTGTGCGGCGCCACCGCCAACACCATCGCGGCCCGCAATTTTGCGCGCATGGTGGCTGCTGGTTGCGCGGCTCACTCGGATCATGGACGTAATGTCGCCGAAGTATTTTTGTCGGTCGCCAACAAAGAAACCGGCGATTACAAAATTAAAGATCCCAACAAACTGCTGGCGATTGCACCCCATTTTGGGGTGGACACCAAAGTCGAGGTCGATGGTGAAGCGGTTGACCGCAATATGGATGAAATTGCACTCGAGGTGGCCGAGAAGGCCGTGGCCGAATGGGGCAAACCCGAGGGCGAACTGGAATATCTTAAACGCGCACCCCAGCCTCTTTATGAAAGATGGCAGCAGCTGGGTGTATTGCCCCGTAACATCGACCGCGAAGTCGTCGAAATCATGCATCGCACCCATATGGGCGTGGACCAGGACTATAAAAACATCGTCAAACAATGCACCCGGGCCGCACTGGCCGACGGCTGGGGCGGTTCCATGATGGCCACCGATCTGCAAGATGTCATGTTCGGCACGCCGTTTCCGTTACAAACCGAAGCCAATCTCGGCATTATGAAGGCAGACCACGTCAACATCATTATTCACGGACATGAACCGATTCTATCCGAGATGATTGTGGCTGCGGCCCAGTCACAGGATATGGTGGACTATGCCAAAACCAAAGGGGCCAAGGGCATCCAGCTGGGCGGTATTTGCTGTACCGGAAACGAGATCCTGCAGCGTCACGGTGTGCCGCCGGCCGGTACTTTCCTTCAACAGGAGCTGGCCATTGTCACCGGCGCCTGCGATGCCATGGTCGTGGATGTTCAGTGTGTTTTTCAGAACCTGGCCAACGTGGCCAAATGTTTCCATACCAAATTGATCACGACCCACCCGATTGCCCGTATGGAACAGGACAATGTGCTGCACATCGAATTCGATGAGCACCATGCCATGGACGATGCCAAAAAAATCGTCACAATGGCCATCGACAATTTCGAAAATCGCGGCACCGATGTAATGATTCCCGGCCAGAAGGCCGCGCAGATTGCAGGTTTCGGTGTTGAATCGATTCAATATCATCTGGGGGGCACCTTCCGCGGTTCCTATTACACGCTGAATGATAACATCATCAACGGTCGCATCCGGGGTGTTGCCGGCGTGGTGGGCTGTAATAATGCGCGCAGCCGTCATAACGAAGCCCATCTGACGCTGGTCAAGGAATTGATCAAAAATGACGTGATCGTTCTGACCACCGGCTGTAACGGGATCGCCTGCGCGATGGAAGGCCTGTTGACACCGGGAGCCGCGCATGTTTACTGCGGGCCGGGGCTGGCCGAAGTGTGTGAGACCGTGGGTATCCCGCCGGTGTTGCATCTGGGTTCCTGTGTGGATAACAGCCGGATTCTACTGGCGGCCACCGAGGTGGTCAAAGCCGGTGGTCTGGGTAATGACATTTGTGACCTGCCGGCCGCCGGCGCTGCTCCGGAATGGATGAGTGAAAAGGCCATCAGCATCGGTCAGTATTTTGTGGCCTCCGGTGTGTATACCCTGTTTGGTGTCAATCTGCCGACCACAGGTGCGCCGGTCTTTCAACAGTATCTGTTTGAAGAACTGGAAAAAATATACGGCGGCAAATGGGATCTTGCGGCCGATCCGTTCGAAATGGCCGGCAAAATGATTGCCCATATCGATAAAAAGCGCAAAGCGCTCGGCATCGACAAAGCACGCGAGCGCGTTCTGATGGATATGGCCGATCGTCAAAAGCTTGAAGCCTAAAATAATTAAATAATAAATCCTCAGAGAAGGAGGAAGCTGTATGTCTAGGTTAGTTGCATTTGCCGCTATTCAGGGCGGTTACAACATTGTGTCGCAGGTTGAAGGCGAATATAAAAAAGCGCTGGATACCTTCAATGCAGATACCAAGGTGGGATTTCCCAACACCGCCTACTATCTGCCGGTGATTTATTCGCTGTTGGGACTAAAAGTTGAAACGCTAGAAGACATTCAAAAACCGCTGGAGGTGGCCCGCAAATTACTGCCGCCGCATATCAAAGGCATGAACCATTTGCCTTACCTGGGGCCGCTGCTGGATGCCGGCATGGCCACGCTTTTTTCGTTTGAGATTAGAGAGGCCTTACGTTACCTGAACGAGCCGGATTTTTATCTGCATTCCGAAGACATCGACGAAGAAGCCGGAAAAATTTGGCTGGGGGCCGCCGATGATACCGTTTTTCGTAAACGCGGGGTTGAGTTTGTGGACGGTACCGCACCGGGGTTTGCCGCGATCGTGGGGGCTGCTCCGGGTCCCGAAGTCGCCAAGATGATTGTCGAAGAATATCAGAAGCGCAGCCTGTATATTTTCCTGGCCGCCGGCCACAACAACACCTCTGTGGCCCAGCAGCTCCTTGATGCCGGCGTTCAGATCGGCTGGAATACCCGTATCGTGCCCTTCGGGCCCTATATTTCTTCGGCCATTTTTGCTCTGGGGTTTGCCAACCGGGCGGCGATGGCCTTCGGCAATGTTCAGCCGGGTGATTACAAAAAGATGCTGCTTTACAACAAAGATCGCATCTTTGCATTCGTGAATGCCCTGGGCGAGGTCGGAACCGATTGGGCCGGTGCTGCCGCCGGCTGTGTTAACTGGGGTTTTCCGACTCTGGCCGATACCGATATCCCCGAGGTTCTGCCGACCGGTATCTGTACCTATGAGCACGTCGTGGCCAATGTATCCCATGAGGAAATGGTCCAAAAATCCGTTGAAGTCCGGGGATTGAAGGTGAGCGTATCCTCGATCGAGATTCCCTGTTCCTTCGGACCGGCCTATGAAGGTGAGCGCGTGCGCGGTGCTGATCTTTATGCCCAGATGGGCGGCGGCAAAACCCAATGCACCGAGCTGGTCAAAATGGCCGAGATGAATGAAATCGATGACGGCCAGATCGATGTGATCGGCCCGGAAATTACCGAGATCAAAGAGGGCGAAACCATGCCTCTGGGAATTTACGTTCAGATCGCCGGCCGCGAATTTCAGACGGATTTTGAGCCGATCATCGAGCGTCAGATCCATCATCTGATTAACTACATTCAGGGGATCATGCATATCGGCCAACGCGATATTTCCTGGATCCGGGTCAGCAAAGCGGCCATTGAAAAAGGCTTTACTTTGAAGGACATCGGCACAGTGCTGCATGCCAAATTTCACCAGGATTTTCAGAAGATTGTCGACAAGGTTCAGGTCACCCTTTATACCAAGAAAAAGGATGTGGATGAACTGACCAAGCGCGCCAGGGGCGAATACAAGGCCCGTGATGAACGCGTGGAGAAGATGACCGATGAGGACGTGGAAACCTATTACTCCTGCACCCTGTGCCAGTCCTTCGCACCCAACCATGTGTGCACTGTCAGTCCCGAGCGCACCGGACTCTGCGGCGCCTATAACTGGATGGACTGCAAAGCATCCTTTGAAATCAATCCCACCGGTCCCAACCAGCCGATCGAAAAGGGCGAATGCCTGGATCCGGTTCTGGGCCAGTGGAAAGGCGTCAATGAATTTGTGCAAAAGGCCTCCCGCGGTGCCGTGGATCACTACAACTTTTATTCCATGGTCTATGATCCCATGACCACCTGCGGTTGCTGTGAATGTATTGCCGCCATGTTGCCGCAATGCAACGGTGTTATGACCGTTGGCCGGGATTATACCGGGGAAACCCCCTGTGGTATGAAGTTTACCACCCTGGCCGGTGTCATGGGCGGCGGGGCATCTTCTCCGGGCTTCGTGGGCCATTCCAAATTCAATATTACCCAGCGTAAGTTCATCCTCGGGGATGGCGGGATTAAACGCCTGGTGTGGATGCCAAAGAACCTGAAAGAGGAAATCCGCGAACGGCTGATTAAACGGGGTGAGGAAGTCGGAATGCCGGACCTGATTGATCGTATCGCAGATGAGACTGTCGGTGTCACCGAGGAAGAAATTCTGCCCTTCCTGCAGGAGAAAAAACATCCGGCGCTGGAGATGGATCCGCTGATCGGAGGCTAGAAATACAGTTGCGGGTATACGGGTTACGGGTTGCGTGTTTCAATCACCGAATACGCAATTCGTAATATTAACCCGGAACACGCAACACGCAACTCGTAGAGAAGGAGATAAAGATGGCATTAACCGGTATTCAGATTTTCAAATTACTGCCCAAAACCAACTGCAAGGAGTGCGGTGTGCCAACCTGCCTGGCATTCGCCATGAACCTGGCTTCCGGCAAGGCCGAACTGGACAGCTGTCCGTATGTCTCTGATGAGGCCCGCGAGCAGCTGGCTGAAGCTTCGGCACCACCGATCCGTCCGGTGGCAATCGGAAAAGGCGTGCGTGCCGCTACTGCGGGTGGGGAAACCGTTCAGTATCGTCATGAAAAGACTTTTTATAATCCGACCCTGCTGGCTGCCACAGTCGGATCCGACATTGGGGATTCAGAACTTGCAACCAAATTAAAAACCTGGAATGCATTTCAGTTCGAACGGGTCGGATTAAATCTCCGGCCGGAACTGGTGGCATTAAAAGACGTCAACGGTGACAAGGATGCGTTTGCGAATGCCGCCAAGAAAATTGCAGAAACCTCTGAGTTCAACCTGGTGCTGATGACCGAAGATCCGGGCGTAATGAAAGCGGCCATAGATGTTTGCGCTTTCAAGCGACCGTTAATGTATGCCGCTACGGACAACAATGTGGACGAGTTGGGTGCGCTGGCCAAAGAACAGAATTTGCCCCTGGCGGTGCGGGCCGATTCGGTGGAAGGTCTGGTTCCCCTGAGTGAAAAACTCGCCGAAATGGGTGTGAAAGACCTTGTTCTGGATCCGGGCTCCAGGGAAATCAAGCAGGCCCACCAGGATCAGGTGGCCCTCCGCCGGGCGGCCTTAAAAGACCTGAACCGGTCGGTGGGCTATCCGACGATCACCTTTCCGAGCGAGATGGCCTCCAATCTGGACATGGAGACCCTGATTGCCGGCACATTTATCGCCAAATACGGCGGCATCGTCGTGCTTTCGGATTTTGCCGGCGAAAGCCTGTTTGCGCTTCTGGTGGAACGCATGAATATTTTTACCGATCCCCAGCGGCCCATGACGGTAACCGAAGGTATTTATGAAGTCAATAATCCGGATGAAAATTCACCGGTAATGGTCACCACCAATTTTGCGCTGACCTATTTTATTGTTTCCGGAGAAATCGAAGGCAGCCGGGTTCCGTCCTGGTTGCTGATCAAGGATTCCGAGGGACTTTCGGTAATGACCGCCTGGGCAGCCGGCAAATTTGCCGGAGATGATGTCGGCATGTTTGTCAAGAAATCCGGAATCGCTGACAAGGTCAAGCATCAGGAACTCATCATTCCGGGTTATGCGGCCGCTATTGCCGGTGATGTCGAGGAAGAATTATCCGGCTGGACGATTACGGTCGGGCCCAGGGAAGCGGCGCATATCCCTGGTTTTCTCAAGGCAAAATAAAACTACGGGAATAATGGAATAGTGGGCACGCAGTGAAGCTTCAGCGCTATGATGGAACAATGGTTTTTTAAAGGATATTATCAATTTTAATGTTAGCGTTAAGATGATTATTGCCATTAAGCAAACAATCCGATATCCTCTTTAGGCTTTAGGCTCTATGGGCCGGATATCAGAACCCATTTTTCCAATATTCCAGCATTCCAGCATTCCGGTTGGGGCGAAGCCCCAACCTGTGGGAGGGAGGGTGTATGTATTTAATCGGAGAAAGCTTAAATGTCATTTCAAAAAAGATCGGCACCGCTTTTAAAGAAAGGGATCCCAAGCCGATCCAGGAGGAGGCCCTTTTCCAGAAAGAAAAGGGTATGGATTACATCGACATTAACCTTGGCCCGGCCAAAAAAGACGGCCATGAACTGATGCCCTGGATTGTCCAGACGGTTCAGGAGGTTGTATCGGATCTACCGCTGGCACTGGATACTTCCAATATCGATGCCATTGAAGCCGCACTCAAGGTCTACCAAGAGACTCCCCAGCCGCCGTTGATTAATTCTATTATGGTCCGTCCCGAGCGCTACGAAAGAATGGTTCCGTTGGCCGCAGAACACAATGCGGATTTTATTGCGCTGATGTGGGGACCTGAGGGGTTGCCGCGGGATGAAAATGAGCGCGCGGCGCTGTGTGTTGAACTGCTTTATTTTGCCAATGAAGCCGGTATTCCCAATGACAAGATCTGGGTCGACGGTATTGTTACACCGGTAAACATTCAGCAGCCGCAGCTCATCAGCCTGATGACGTTTCAAGAAATGCTACCGGAAATTGCTCCGGAGGCCAAAAGCACCTGCGGCCTGTCCAATATTTCAAACGGGCCACCGGACCATCTGCGACCGATCCTGAATCAGACCTATATGGTCATGCTTGAAAAATATGGAATGTATTCCGTCATTGCCGATCCGCAGGATGACACCCTGATCGATATTGCCAAGGGCCGGCGCCAGGATATCGTTGATTTGATATACGGAATGCTGGACGGCAACGAACCGGATTTGGGCTCGCTTTCTGAGGAGATGCAGAATTACGCCAAGACCGTCAACGTGATCTTAGGAAAAGCGCTGTATTCGGATTCATGGCTTGAAATTTAGTACCGAGTTGCGGGTTGCGAGTTTCGTGTTGCGTGTTAACACCGATTCTGAATCAAATGACATGAAATTCGAATAAGCCACACAACGATTGCGTTCCATTACGCCTTTAATCCCAAAAAAGTCCTTCTCACGGCGAGTAGGACTTTTTTATTGCTTTAATTTTTGATATTTTACATTTAAGTTCAAAGTGGCAACGCGCAACGCGCAACGCGCAACTCGTAACGCGTAACTCGTAACCCGCAACCCGGAACACGACACATGCCCCGCATCGATGATTACAAAAATGCCCGCAAGCTTGCGATCGAAAAACTGGCAGCCGTTTCTTTCGATACGATTTTACAGCGAACGGGGTTTGATTC
>JASFGZ010000026.1:0-17996 GCA_050123495.1 Desulfobacterales bacterium | reverse complement strand
GCCGCAACAATTCCAATCGGGAATCTCTTCTAATTGAATGTCCAAAGAAGCGCAAATTCCTAAAATAGATTCAGCGTAATCTCTTGCGGTTCCTTCCAGTGAGCAACCGGGATAATAGGTGACCTTCATAATGTAATTTGCGCCTCGGAAATTCTAAAACCTGTCGAAAATAAGCTTATTTTTAAGGTTCCGATAATAGCCTCACATACAGAATGATGGAATGGTGGAATATTGGAATGTTGGATTATAAGCAAGTTTGTCATTTTAATTTTTCCGTCAGGTGAAAGGTATACCAATAACCCATCATCCTATCCTCTCTAAACCCATTATTCCATCATAGCGCTAAAGCTTCACTCCGTGCCCAGGATTCCATTATTCCGAATGTGAGCGAAGCGAACTAAGTTTTTTGTGTTTATGACGCTTCAGTATTTTGCGGACCTCTTTTTTTCCTTTGATTGTTTTGGGAAGCAGCGGAAATCGTCTTTTGCGAGTCATCTGCCAGCCCAGCTTGATTTCATCCCGCCAGGTTCCTGCTTGCCATAACCGCAAGAACGCACCGCTTCGCAGGAAATATTCCGGTAGGAAGGTTGTCTCAAATGCCCGACCCCATCTCTTCACATCTTTTAAGAAGGTATCGTGCAAGGTTAGGATCTGTGGCTGGGGGCAGGAGATGCCACTTTGGACGGCCATTTCTTTGAGACAATCCATGAGCTCGGCGATTTTAACGTCATTCGGACAACGCGTGGTGCATGTTTCGCAGGCGGCACATATCCAGATCGTATGACAACTCAACACGATTTGCGGTTGCCCGATAATCACCAGGCGAATCACCTCGTCCGGATAAAGATCCATGGCAAAGGTGACCGGACAGCCGTTGGTACACTTGCGACATTGAAAACATGCGCTTGCCTGATAGGATCCGGCTGCTTCAAGCTGTTCTAAAAAGTGATAATCAGGTGTTAACGTTTTCTGAGACATGGATGTTGACCCACTTTCCCCAGCGCCGGCGCTTGTTTGAACTTACTTATGGATTACCCTAAATGGCTATTTAAGAAGCTTTTTGGATAAGCCTACTGTGCTGGGAAGCTTGTATTACCTGAATTTTGCACGAGCCGGAGGCTTCCATCTGTTGCTTTATTGAGGGCTCGAAGTAGTATGCTGCGACTTCACCCTTAAGCGCCTTGCAGATGAAAGCCTCCGGCTCGCCCGCCGGGTGAAAAGTAATGAGATAAAAAGAATTTCATCCTTCCAACATAATCCCGATTTCTCATTAATTTTCATGCAAGATTCAGGTATTAAAATGGAAGCGTCTTTTTTTGTCAAGGGGAAAAAGACGCGCGATGTAGCTATAATCCACTGTATTTTCAAACAATTAATCCAATCGACAAAAGTAGACTGTAGATCAGTGCGAGTTTGGCGGTTTTTGCGAGCGCTTGATTTAAAATGGGGCCAGCCGGATGTTTCCAAATAAAATGCATTAGAGAGAGCGCCAGCGGCAAAGAAATAAGCGGCAACATCACCCAGGCTGACATTCGACCGCTCAACATTAGGATTATCGGAATGGCGTATGCGCCGGCAAGCAACAGCACATACTCTACTCGCGATCCGCGATCTCCGATGATGACCGCCAGGGTGCGTTTGCCGGTCTGGCGGTCCGATTGGATATCTCTCAGATTGTTCACCACCAGTATGGCGGTGATCAACAGTCCTTCGATCACGCCCATTAACCAGACCAGCGGCGTTAGATGCAGGGCTTGGACATAATAGGTGCCGCAAACGGCAACCAGACCGAAGAAAACAAAAACAAACAGATCGCCGAGCCCGTGGGAGGCCAGGGGAAAAGGGCCGCCGCTATAGGCCAGAGCCGCACAGATACAGGCCAATCCGATGATGAAAACAGGCAAGCCGCCCAAGGTTATCAGATAGATGCCCGGGATGAGACTCAGGGTTAATGTCAGAACCATGCCTGCCTTTACCTGTTTTGCCGGAATCAGCCCGCTTTGCGTCACCCGAACCGGACCCAGGCGATCCTGCGTATCAATGCCTTTGAGGTAATCGAAATAATCATTTGCCAGATTGACGCCTATTTGCAGAAGCAGGGCGACGATCAAAGCGGCAGCAGCCGGAAGCCACACAAAGCTTTTGTCCGCAACCGCGGTTGCCGATCCCAACACCACGGGAGCAATCGCTGCCGTTAGCGTGCGGGGGCGGGCGGCGAGCATCCAGGCTCTGATATTCGATTTGTCCTCTGAGTTTTTAGCGGTCATATTCATATAGAATATCGAATGTCGAACAAGGAATATCCAACCACAGAAGTTTTTAGATCCCGAAGGCATATTTTCCACTTCGATATTCTGCGGTTACTTGTTCTGCGGTTCTACGGTTCATGTTTAGTAGTTGTTTAATTGGGTTCTTCCGTCTGATAGCGGTTTACTTTCAGTTCCAGATTGTAGATCACAAAATAGAGTATCAATCCCAATAGACTCATGGCCAGGATGCCCGCATACATTTCAGGGTATCGCAACACCTGGTAGGTTTCGACGACGATATAGTATCCCAGGCCATGCGTCGTTAAAGACTGCTCGGCGATAAACAACACGGCAATTGCGGTTCCGACCGATACGCGCAACGCTGTCAGCACGGCAGGCAGGGACGCTGGAAAGTAAACATATCTGAAAAGCGCCCGGCGGCCGGCACCCAGCGATCGTACCGATAGGATCAATTCCGGATGAAGATTGGCCGCTTCATCCCTGACCACAACCAGAATATGGAAAAAGATGATTAAAGCGATCAGAAATATTTTTGAGATGTCGGTGATGCCCATTAAAACATAGATGACCGGCAGAAACACAATTTTAGGGATCGGATAGACAATGGCGATCAGGGGCGCGAAAATGCGATTTACTTTGGGAAGCTGCCCCAGACCCAATCCGATCGGCACCGCGGTGACAACCGCTACTCCGATGGCGGCCAGGACCCGACCGGTGCTGGCCAAAAAGTGAATTCCCAGGTTGCCGAACAAAGAGGTGCCGAATATGGGTAGTACCTCAAGCGGTGAAGGCATGATCGGCCGGCGGATAATCCAGGCCAGCACCTGCCAGATTGCAAAGAACATCAACAGGCCGATGATGGCAGCCTGGGTATTTATCCTGCGCCTCATGTCAGTGACCCCAGTAAATTACGTAAATCTTCACATTTGTGTTGAAATTCATCTTGCATACGGGCATCGGGGAACCCGGCACACGCATTGTCCATAATTCGGGCTTCTTGATTACAGCCCTTCTGTAATACCAATATTTTTTTGCCCATGACGACGGCGACTTCGATATCATGCGTGACGATAACATAGGTTAAATCCGATTCATGGTGCAAAGTGATAATGAAGTTCTGCAGATCTTCACGGGTAGGGGCATCTAAGGCTGAAAAAGGTTCATCCAGTAACAGTAAATCCGGTTGCATTGCCAGCGTTCGCGCGATGGCCGTTCGTTGGCGCTGTCCGCGGGACAGATGCAGCGGATATTGATGCTGAAGGCCCTCAATTCCCAGTTTTCTGAGCCAATCATCAACGCGTTGATCGGCTTGACCCGGTACCAGCTGTTCGTCGGCCGGGGCGTGTCGGCCGTCGGATCCGTAAAATCCCCAGATGGTAAGGCCCAGGCGGGCATTTTCTCTTACCGTTCGCCAGGGCAATAAACCGTGATCCTGCAGCACCAGTCCGCTGCGAGGCCGCGGACGGGAAATCGGTTTATGGTCGATGTTGATGCTGCCGGATTGCGGGTGGCGCAAGCCGGCCAGTAAATACAGGAGGGTTGTTTTACCGCAGCCTGAAGGTCCGATGACTGAAAGCGCTTCACCGCGGCTGACATGCAAACTATACCCCTGAAAAATGGGCGCATGTCCGCTGTAGGCAAAAGTTAAATCTTTGATTGCAATCATCAGAGCGTGTTTTTTCTGGATTTTAAACGAATTGGAGGCTTTCATATTCTCATTAATTTTCATGAGGAGCCTTTTGGTATCATAAAATTAGACGCTTCATCCCGCGAAGCGGGGCAAGATACAGGAGCTTTTTTCCTCCCTCAGGGCAGGTAGTCGGTGGTGATGGATCCTTTATATGGAAGCGGCGCCTTCAGCAACTCTTTTGACACCATCCAGTCCATCACATCGGCCCATTGTTCGGCATTGGGTACCTCCCGAAGGGGGAAAGGTGGAATGCGGTAAGTTTGCTGAATGTTTTTGGGCATCCGGATTTTTTGAAGCAAAAGGCGCCGATATGATTCCGGGTCGGTGTTGATATCCTGCGCAGCCTGATTCCAGGCCTTTAAAAACTGACGAACGGCATCGGCTTTGGTCTTTAAAGACTGAATATTAAAACTCAACACACTGACGCTGTACCGGGGATGGGTGGAATCATCGACGATAGCGCCGGCGCCGGCTTCCAAAGCGCTTTTGGCCAATGGATCCGGTAGGGTGGCTGCCTTTAACTGGCCCTGTAATAATAATTGAAACCGCTCGGGAATGACCGGAACGGATTTTTTAGCAATCTGATTTGGTGCCAGACCACTCGCCGCCAGTAAGCGATCCGTTACATATTCAATGATCGTATTTTTTGAGATGCCGATTGGAATCCCTTTCAGATCTGCCGGGGAGGCGAAACCGCTTCCGGGTGCGGATAACAGGCGAAATAAGGGATAGTGCGGATAGGCTTTCCGGGCGGATACAACAATCTGTGCCTGGATGCGCTCCCGATTGAAGTTGGCAGTCGTACCCATTTCGTTGAGCATGCCGTCAATGGCGCCGGACTGCATGAGCTGATCTCTTTCCAGGCCGCTGCCCACCGGTACTGCCGTAACGCTAACGCCGTATCTCTTAAAATAACCCTTTGCCTGGGCGGCATGGAAGGGCAGGGTATCCAAGATTGGCAACAGGGCAACCTTTAGAGCACTGGCGGGTTGAGCCTTTTGGGCGAACAGATGGGTCGGTAAACCGGCCATCATCAGCAAGACCATCAGCAGACCCATGATACCTGATTTTCTGATACTCAATGTTTGTTTCATATAACTGCCATAGAAGCCGAATTCTTTATTTGCTTTGTGCTATTCAATACCAAAAAAAGGGCTGAAGTGTAAAGAGCGTTACTGATTTCGTCATAAATTGGGGCTCGGATTTTGTTTCTCAAATAAGATAACAAGACCAAAAAATTTGGTATCCTGGAATGACACGCGAAAGGGATTAGAGAGTGAAGAAAAGAATGGTGTTCCCGAATTCAAAATCTAATCTTTGTAAGTTTCGGTCTAACAGATAGTTCCGATAAATAAATAACGGTCAATTGACCTAGATTATTCCTGCGGCTGCCATTATATCCGGCACTTTATCTTCTTTGCCGATGGCCATGATGTGGACCCCGTCACACATATTTTCTTCTTTAATCCGTTTTATCATTCTTCCGGCAATCTCGATGCCCTTGGATAATGCCTTGCCTTTGGGTGCAGCAGCCAATTCGTCGATTAAATCTTGCGGCACAAATACGCCAGCGATGTTTTTGTTCATGAAACGCGCCATCGGGGCTGAAGTCAACAAAATGATTCCTGCCAGAATCTTTACCTGAAACTGTTTTGCATAATCCATAAATTCCTTAAACCGGTCCAGATCATAAACTGCCTGAGTCTGTATGAATTCGGCACCGGCTTCGATCTTTTTCTCAAATTTGATCATCTGTGGTTCAAGCGGATCGGCTTCGGGTGTCACAATCGCCCCGGCGCAGAACTCTATTCCTCCATCCAGCTCGAGTTCGTTTCCACCCATGTCTTTGCCTGATTCCAACACCCGGATAGTTTCCAACAGCTGGCTTGAATCCAAATCAAACACACTTTTGGCCTCCTTATGGTCACCAAGAATGATGGAATCCCCTGTTAAGCACAGAACGTTGTTAACGCCCCTGGAAACGGCAAACAGGAGATCTGCTTGCAATGCCAGCCGATTACGATCCCGGCAGGTCATCTGCAATATGACCTCTCCCCCCATCTCTTTGACCAGCAGTGCTCCGCCCAGGGATGGAAAGCGCATCACCGAACTCTGGTGATCGGTAACGTTCATGGCATCCACTTTATCCTTTAACAGGTCAATGTGGTGTTTAAATGTTTCAAGATTTGTTCCTTTGGGAGGAGCGACCTCGCTGGTGACCACAAATTTACCGGATTCAAGAGCCTCTTTGAATTTCGTTGGCATCTCCAACTTCCTTTCTATTTTAGATCAATCACGAAAACCATTAACCAATAACCAAAATCAAGTTGCTGGCAACTTGATTTTGCCCGGCTTGGGCTCGCCCTGATGATTGCGCGGTTTCTGATATATTCGCATGGAACTTAGCCGGCCCAGTTCTTGGAGGCGGTTATAAATCAATGTCCAGACACAATCTTTGTTTACATCAATTTCACATTTGCCGTGATTGGTTCCCCCACAGGGTCCGTTGACGAGGCCTTTGTGGCAATTGGTTACCGGACATATGCCACCGGTTTCACCGATGATGCACGTTCCGCACTGGGTGCAGATTTCATCAAACAAACCCACCGCAGTTTCTTTACCGATGAATAGTGTATCCAGAGCCGGAACCACCATTCTTTTAAGCTGTCTGGCAATGGTTTGTACCCCGAAGGCGCAGGTCATGATCAGCAAAGCATCGGCCTGTTCAATTTGTTTGCCAAATTCACTCAAAAACTCACGGGTTAAATTGTCACAGGCCACCGGAACCACGGTGTGGCCGGTAATCAGTCTGCCTTTTTCCGAAAGCGTCTCTTTCATCGCCTGAACTTCCGGTTCTCCTCCGGTGCGGGTCAACGTAACGCACGTTCCGCAACCGATGATAAAAATCCGGTTAAACCCTTCCAGCAAGCGTTCGATTTCCTTTTCTGATTTCTTTTGGGTTATGGACCTGATCATATTTAACTCCTCTCTCCTTCCAGGTCGCATCGGAGGCATCGCGCCGCTTCACGATGGGCCTCTTTAGCCCCGGAATAACCTTTTTCGACTTCACGAAAGTCTTTTACCCGATCTTCTGCTTTTTCAAGCTCGATTTCGACTCTAGGCTGATCTTTAGCTGTCTCATCGTCCAACGCCAATCCGGCATTCGATTCCATAGTCGTTTTTTCATCCATTATCTCAACTCGGCTGCTATCGCCCTGCAGATATTTAGTGATGGCGATGGCGGCGCGCCGTCCGGAGGCGATGGCTTGGATCACTGTGCTGGGGCCGGTAATAAAATCACCTCCGGAAAAAATACCCTTAATATTGGTAGCCAGCGTGTTTTCGTCGACTTCCAGGCTGCCCCACAATGATCTTTCAATCTGGCTGTCTTTGGATAAAAAGGAGGCATCCGGTGCTTGACCGATTGACATGATCACCACATCGGTATCCACCACCTGGATCGCATCCTCATCAACACTGACACGGGCGCGGCCGTCATCATCGTAAATTGTTTGGCTTTGAAGAAACTCCATACCGCTTACTTTACCCTCTTTTTGCAGGATCCGTTTGGGTGCCCAGTGCAGATTCAATCCGATGCCTTCATCAATGGCTTCCTCGATATCTTTTTCCCAGGCCGGCATTTCTTCTCTGCTGCGGCGATAAAATATTTGTACATCTGCTGCACCCATACGCAAAGCCGTCCGGGCGGCATCAATGGCCACATTGCCGCCGCCGATCACGATAACCTTGCCTTTTAGGGGGATGTCTTGTCCGGTTCGAATGTCGGTTAAAAACTTAAGGCCATAATGAAGACCCTCCGGTTCGTCTTCTTCACCGGCAATACCGCTCCGCATGCTGGCTTGGGCACCCGGGGCGATAAACACTGCTTGGAAGCCTTCTGTCAAAAGATGATTTACCGTATGGGAGGCGTCAATGGGTGAATTATAAAATATATCGACGCCGCAATTTCTAATATAGTCAATTTCCTCTTCGATGACCTGCCGGGGCAGACGAAATTCCGGTACGGCAATTCCCAGCATGCCGCCACCGACCGGCTGGGCTTCAAAGACACTGGTTTTATATCCCATTTTTGCCAGAAAATAGGCGCAGGTTAAACCGGCCGGTCCCGCTCCGACAATCGCCACTTTTTGCTTTTGGGTTACGGGAAACGGTTCGCGTTTGGAGCCGATATTTTCAAAATACCATTCGGAGGCAAACCGCTTGAGCGCCCGAATGGCCACCGGAGAATCCAATTCGCCCCGCCGGCATTTATACTCACACGGGTGGATACATATGCGACCGCACACGGCCGGAAACGGATTGCGTTCCCGGATGATTTCCACGGCCTGTTCATATTGGCCCTCGGCAATAGCGGCCACGTAATTGGGTACATCAATACCTGCCGGACAGGCATGCTGACATGCGGATATCACCATCGTATCGCAGGTGGCCCCGGCACAGCGTTGCTCTAAGATATGATCCTTATATTCTTTGACAAAGTATTTCAATGTGGAAAGCGCCGGTTTAGCGCAGGTTTGTCCGAGGCCGCATAGTGAGGATTCGGTGATGGTTTGCCCCAGCTCTTGAATGGTTTCAAGATCTCTCAGCCGGCCTTCACCCAGGGTTATGCGTGTGAGGATTTCCAGCAGTTCAGTGGTGCCCAAGCGGCACGGCGCGCATTTGCCACAGGACTCTGACTGGGTAAAGCTGAGGAAAAACCGGGCGATTTCTACCATACAATTGTTTTCATCCATTACGACCATTCCGCCCGAGCCCATGATCGCACCGATACGCTGCAGCGTATCGTAATCAATCGGCATGTTCAGATATTCTTTTGGCACGCATCCGCCCGAGGGTCCGCCCATCTGCACCGCCTTAAAGGTTCTGCCTCCCGGAATTCCGCCGCCGATGTCGAAAACGACATCTCTAATGGTGGCGCCAATCGGCACTTCCACCAAACCGGTGTGGTTCACCTTGCCGGCCAGTGAAAAAATCTTCGTGCCTTTGCTTTGTTCGGTTCCGATCTGGGCGTACCAATCCGCGCCATGATTGATGATCAGGGGTATATTTGCCCAGGTTTCCACATTGTTGTTGTTGGTGGGTTTTTGATCAATACCGGATTCTGCCGGAAAGGGAGGGCGGGCTCTGGGCATGCCGCGCTGGCCTTCTATTGACGCCATAAGAGCGGTTTCCTCTCCACAAACAAACGCACCGGCGCCCTTTTTCATCGAGAGACTGAAATTGAATCCGGTTCCCATGATATTTTCGCCCAAAAGGCCCAGCGCTGTGGCCTGTTCCAGTGCGATCGTTAGATGATCGATGGCGATGGGGTATTCTTCACGGACATATATGTATCCATGGTCCGCGCCAATGGCATAAGCCCCGATGAGCATGCCCTCTAAAACGGAATGGGGATCTCCTTCAAGAACCGCACGATCCATAAACGCCCCCGGATCTCCTTCATCGGCATTGCAAACAATATATTTGGGGCGGGTTTGGGCAGTGCGGGTAAATTTCCATTTGAGTCCGGTGGGGAATCCGGCGCCGCCACGGCCTCTGAGTTTGGCCGCCGTAACGGCTTCGATGATTTCGTTCGGCGGTATTTTTGAAAGTGCCCTGGCAAGCGCCTGATAACCGCCGGCGGCAATGTAATGCTCGATTTGGGTGGGATCAATTCGGCCACACTTGGCCAAAACGCGTTTTTCCTGCTTCTGGTAAAAGGGGATTTGATTGATATAAAAGATCGGTTGATGTGTCTTCGGATCCACATAGGCGAGCCGATCGATGAAGCGGTTTTTCTTAAGAGTGACGTCAACGATTTCGGCGGCATCTTCCGGATTGACTTCCTGGTATTGAATTCCCAAAGGTTCAATGGCGATTACCGGTGCCTTGGCGCAAAATCCATGGCACCCGGTAGCCCGAATCTCAACCTTTTTAGACAACCCGTTTTCACGAACTTCATCATCCAGAGCTTCTTTCACCGTTGCGGCACCATATGCCCGACAACCGGTCATACACACATGTACGACCGTTTTTCCTTTGTCGCTGGCGGCTAGAATTTTGTTGCGTACCCATTCCAGTTGTCCGACAGATTCAAGCTTATCCATTATTTCCCTTTACCCCTGTTTTTTTTTGGTATTGTCCCAAAATGCTTGAAACCCTGGACGGCGCGAGTTTGCCGTAATAGTTACGGTTGACCAGCATGGCCGGCGCCATAAAACAGGCGCCAAGGCAGGCCACCGTTTCCAGGGTAAACTGATAATCCGCACTTGTTTCTCCTTCCTCGAGGTTCAGTTCGTTCTGCATCATCCTCAGAATAGATCGGCTGCCTTTGACGTGGCAGGCCGTGCCACGACAGACCTTCAGCACATATTTCCCCTTAGGACTCAGCGTAAAGCCGGCATAGAACGTAATGACTCCCTGCACCTGAGCGGGGAACATGTTCATTGCCTCAGCGATCGGCTCAATCGACTCAGGCGGAATATATCCGATATGTTCTTGAATATCCTGCAGCAGGGGAATGAGGCCCCATTTCTCGCCTTTATGTGATTCAATGATTTCGTGGATTTTGTCCCAATCAATCTCCGGTGGTTTCATAAGCGTAGCCCCAATGTTCTTTTCGTTTGCGATTTGAATTTAATCGATCTTTCTATTGAGTTGCCAATCCCAACAAGGTTTCAGATGACAGAAGTCAGACGACAGAAGACAGATGGTAAAAACTAATTAACCGATCACCCACTCTATCTGACTCCTGTTCTCTGTCTTCTGTTTGCTTACACCAGCTATAATCCATTATACCTTTTTCATCCTGACCGCACAGGTTTTCCAACCGGTTGAGCTCGGATGGGTTAAGTCGGTTAGGTCAAAAAGGTTCATGGCGTCATTGGCATTAACCGCCAGCGGGACAAATACCTGGCCGGGTCCGATACGATTACTCCAGCCAATTTTTCGTTCTATCATTCCCCAACGGGATTGTATACGCACCGTGTCACCGTCTTTTAATTTCAGTGTGGCGGCGTCCTCGGCACAGCAGGTGACTTCGCCGCTTAATTCAAATTCTTGAATGCGTCCGGATGAACTTGTGCGGGTACCGCTTCCCAGATGATATCGTAAAGATCCCAGTATGGCGGTAAACGGGTAGTCGGCATCGCTTGGCTCCTCTGCGGTTGAAACCACCGGTGCAAAGGATATCATCTCGCAGGCCCCATCGGCATGAAAGACGGCCATCGGGCTGGACGCTTTTACCCAGCTTTGTCTATGACCATTCATTTCAGCATAGGTGGGAATAAGTCTGCGAATTTCTTCACGGATCTTGTCCACAGTGCCGTAGCGTTCAGGAGCGCCCAGCCGGGTGGACAGCAAATCCAGGATCTCCCAGTCGGCTTTGGCTTCGCCGGGTGGTGGCACCGCGGGTGAAAAACTCTGGATTCTTCCCTCCAGATTTGTAAAAGAGCCGCGCTTTTCACTCGCAGCAGCTCCGGGTAAAGCCACATCGGCCAGTTTGACGATTTCATTATTGAGAATATCTTGCACCACGACAAACTCCAACTTTTCAATCGCAGCCTTAACCCGTTCAGGTTGAGGTAAAGATCGCAGCGGGTTTTCGCCCATGATATAGAGCGCTTTGAGCTGACCGCTTTCGGCCGCTTCAATGACACGGCTCATATTGAGGCCGGCATCCGGCGAAATTTTTGCCTTCCAGTTCTTTTCCCAGGTTTTTCTGGCCGTATCTTCATTCAGAGGCATCCGACCGGGAAGCAGGTTCGGTACCGCCCCCATGTCCATGGCCCCGGCCTGGTTGTTTTCTCTGGCAAGAATATAGATGCCGGCGCCTTCAGTTCCCAGGCTTCCGGTCATCAATGACAGATTGAGAATTGCGTCGATGGCATGAATGCCGTATTGCTGCTGCAAGATACCGTGGCCAATGACAAAGGCGATCCGCTTTCCTTTTAAAAGCTCGGCTGCAGCATCCAGGCGTTGCATCTCCAGCGCGGTGGCGCGGCTGACTTTATCCATATCGAGCGAAGACAGGCTGTAAGTGAAAATGCTGAATGCCTCTGCATACTGATCGATAAATTCAGAATCGTAGGCATTTTTTGCATGTAGCATGGCGGCCAGAGCATTGAGCAGCTCCAGATCTTTCCGGGGCTTAATGCGCAGCCACAAAGATGCGAAGCTGACCAGCTCTGTTTTGCGCGGATCGACGACGATCAGCGGCGTGCCTTTTTTGGCCGCGCGTTTAAGACAATAGCTGACCACCGGTAGGGAATGGTTGGGGTCGGCACCCAGAACCAGAATGACCTCTGCTTTTTTAAGATCGCCGAGCGGATTTAAACGCCATCCACCCCCGGTTTTTTGATCTAAAGACATCGACAGGAACTGCCCGGATATATATCCGCCGTTGTCAATATTGTTTGTGCCGATGAATACGCGGGCGATCTTTTGGAAAAGATAATTTTCTTCATTGCTGCACTTTGATGAACCCATAAAGGCGATGCTCTGGGGGCCGTTTTCATCTTTAATTTGATTGAACCGCTCAGCCACCGCATTCAGGGCCTTTTCCCAGGAAACCGGCACCATCTGGGTGCTTTCATCTTCTTCCCTTTTGGGCATCAAGGGCACAACTAGCCGGTTAGCTGAATTTAAAAAATCATGGGCGAAATGGCCGCGAACACACAGAGTGGCTTTATTAACGGTATCCGGTAAATGTGCAGGGTTAACGTCGATAATTTTACCGGCCGATTGACCCATTGCCAGGTTGCAACCGACGCCGCAAAAGCTGCAGATCGAAAATGATTCCCTCTCCGGGCTGCCGACGTACTGGGTGTTTTTAGCGGACAGCGCACCGGTGGGACACATGGAAACACATGTGCCACAAAAGGTACAGCTTGATTTTTCGAGGCCGAGATCATGTGCAGTGGTCGGACGGGATTTAAAGCCCCTGAGGTTGTAATCAATCGCACCAACTCCAACGAGTTCATGGTCGGCACGGATACACTTGCCACATAAGATACATTTGCTCAGATCCCGGATAATAAACGGATTCGCTTGCTCCAGGGGTTTGTAATTGGGCAATGAATATAGATCCGTTTCGCCAACGCCCATTTGAGCTGCGATCCAACGCAGCTGACAGCGATTGCCCTTGCTACAGACGATACAGGATTCCGGATGTTCGGCGATCATCAGGCGCACGATGTTGCGGCGATGGTTCAGAATGCGCGGGGTTTGGGTTCGAATGTTCATTTCCGGGGCAACAGGCGTGACGCAGGAGGCCATCAGGCGTCCGGTTTTTCCATCTTCCACCAGGCACAGCCGGCAGGCGCCAAAGGGCTTCAGGTCCGGATGATAGCAAAGGTGTGGAATTTTAATGCCATTACGCTCAGCAGCTTCCAAAACTGAGGTCCCGGGTGGGCAGCTGATATTCTGGTCATCAATGCTTAAAACAATATTTTCCAAGCGGCAGACTCCTTTCAATCCCAAATGGAAGAATGGAATCGTGGAATGATGGAATAATGGGGTCAGCGGATATCAATCCGATTTGAAATGGCATTTTCTGAATTTATGCCCACTATTCCAATTTTCCAACATTCCAATATTCCGGTTTGTAGAGCCGATTAATAAACATATTAGAGCGGAAACGACTCAGGTCTTTTAATTGCGAAGGTGGTCTACTTGAGTCTGGCTGCATCCAAATAATGTTTCAGCTTTTCTTCACCGCCGATGGTAATGATATGAACCCCCTGGCAAAGATCCTTCAGGCCGGTGACGATATCGGCAAAAATTTCAATGCTGGCTTTTTGCCTATCCGGAGCGCGCGCCAGTTTCTGGATAATCCAATCAGGCACTAACCCGGATTTCAAATGGCGATTTAGAAAGCGGGCCATGCCGGCGGTTCGTAAAATCATTACCTCTGCTACTACCGGCACACCGAAGGTGTCGACCTGCTTCAAAAATTTTGCAAATTGATCCACATTAAAGACCGGAGTCGTTAGAAAGTATCCGGTGCCGATTTTGGTCATTTCTTCCATTTCCTTCATTTCCAAATCGGGAACATTCTTGCCCCAGGAAGACTCGATACCGGAGCCTAATAAGAATTCGGCTTTGGACTTCAGGGAATCGCCTTCAACGGTCTGTCCCTCTTTGATATGCTGCAGTACCGATTGCAGTTTGCCGGCATCAACATGGAAAAACATCATTTCCTGCAAGCTGTCGCCGGTGATGCGATAATCTTCGGTAAAAACAAGCAAGTTATCGATCCCGGCCTGATGGGCATCAATTAGATCCTTTTGCAATTGCGGCCGGTTTTTATCGCGTGTAGTTGTCTGATAAATGGGTTCGAATTGATTCTTATTTAAAAGTTCGCAGGTCTTGATGGTGTCCCCGACAACCCCTTCGAACTCCACCTCTGACAGTGAAACGCCATCCACGCGCCCGCGCACCAATTTTAAACTTTGGACGAGATCTTCCGGTTCCTGATCAATCGGCGCTTGGACTTCCGAGGTGACGACAAAATCCTTTTTTTTCAGGGCGTCCTTTAGCTTCATGGGTGCCTCCTTTTTTTTCTTTTAGGATAGGCTCACCCTTATTTGAGTCTGCGGATCACTGCAGTTCAAGCAGGCGGGCGACCTCCTCCTTTAGCTGGGGCAACGGGAGTGGTTTGGAAAAACAGGCGTCTGCTCCGTATTCCTTCATTTTTTTAAACTTATCCTCGTCCAGGTATGCGGACAGAACAATTATTTTCGTATTCTGTGTTTCCGGATTTTCCTTAATTTTTTTGCATACTTCATAGCCCTTAATATCCGGCATCATGATATCCAGGATTAGTAAATGAGGGGCGAAATGATTAATCTGAAGCCCGGCTTCAAATCCGTCTGAGGCAGAAATAACCTCATAATCAAATTTGTCCTCTTCCAGCGCCTGCACAATGGTTTCAACGATAATGGGATCATCGTCGACAACCAGGATTTTCGTTTTCTGGCCGCCAATTTCTTCTGCGGGAAGCGGGATGCCTTGCTTCTTCATAAAAGATTCCAGGTCCGAGCGGTTGATGCGGCGGTGTCCGCCCACGGTTTTGTATGCTTTGATATGACCGGACTCGATCCAGTTGATAATGGTTTTGGCCGACACGTTGCAGAGTTGACTGGCCTTGAAAACGGTCAATACGTCTTCCATAGGAACGCTCCTTTCCCATATTACAGTTATTACAGTTTTTTTAATAAATATAGTTTTGCTGTTTTGTCAAGTATTTTTTTCATTTAGATTTATTTTTAAATAAGTTACTAAAAAAATTAGAATAAAGAATCGAGTTCCGGATGGGTTGTAATTTATAGTTATTATAGAATTTATAGAATTTTATAAAATAATGGTATCTACGACTCCTATCGTTCAAAAAGTCGGGGAATTCATGTGGGATAATGCATCGCGCCCGTTGGGCCCGTTGTCCCGTTTAGCCTGTCAAAAAGGTAAAAATCTGATTTTATTTTTTACAGGGCCAAAGGGCAAACTTCGCAAAGCGGAATCAAATAGGTGCATTTAACCGGCAACGGGCTGACGGGCTCAACTGGCTAACTTGAAAACCGGAAAGGGTGATCATTCGGTATGGGCTTCTTTGTTTTCAGCTGATTCCTGGAAGATCGGGAAGGTAATCGTAAAAGTGGTTCCGGAATCCACTTTGCTTTTGACCTGAATATCACCGCCATGATCCTTGATGAAACCGTAGCAGACCGATAAGCCGAGACCCACACCTTTGACGCTGTCTTTGGTGGTAAAAAAACTATCAAAAATCTTTTTAAGGTGCTCTTCCTCAATACCGATGCCGGTGTCGGCTATTTCGATTCTGACATTTTCATTGTCGGCAGCAGTCGTCACACGCAACGTCCCACCGTCTGGCATGGCGTCGCGGGCGTTGGCCACCAAGTTGAGAAAAACCTGCCGCAATTGATCTTTTGAAGCCTTGATTTGCGGGATCCCCTCAGTAAAGGATATTTTAATTTTTATATCATTTTCCTGCAATTGTTTTTCGTGTAAAAGCAGAATTTCATCCAGAACCATATTGAGGTCGACGGCCTGTTTTTCTTGCTGGTCGGGTTTGGAAAATGAAAGCATTTTTCGCAACATATCGCTGAGTCTGACCGTTTCAGATAGCGCCATTTCCAGAACCTTGCGGCGCTTGCTCTGGGGGGAAATTTCGGTCTTGAGTAGTTCAAGGGTATTCATGATTCCATACAGCGGGTTATTTAATTCATGGGCAATCTGGGATGTCAGCCGCCCCATGGCGGCCAGTTTCTCGGATTGCAGCAATTGCTCCTGGGTTCGCCGCAGCGCGCGTTCCATTTCCAGTCGGTCTTTCAGATCAACAAATGAACCGACGCTCGCGATTTCTTTGCCGCTGGCGTCATAAACGAGGGCCGCTGAAAGATTGCCTTCAACGACCGTGCCATCCTGCCTGACATATACCATGGGATATACCTTCAGCCGGCCGACTCCGCCATGCTCAGGACTTCGCACCATCTGCATGACCTTGCGCGCCATCCCATCGGGATAAATCTTATCGATATTCATTTTGCCAACGACATCGGTGGACTTATATCCGAGCGTTTCTTCTGCAGCCCGGTTCCAGATCAAGATATTGCCCTGCATGTCGGTGGCCATGATGGCATTGGGTGAGCTTTGGATGATTTTATTGATAAAATCGTGTGCTTCTCTGAGCTGTCTTTCCATCAATTTCCGGCGTGATATATCCACATTCAGACCTTCATACCCGAGAAGATTTCCATTTTGGTCATAGCGGGCATGGCCGGTTAACAAAACAGGGACGATGCTGCCATCTTTACGTTTAAATTCAACCTCGTAGTCGATGACATGTCCCTGGCGTTCAACCATTTCCCTAAATTTTTGACGATCCTCCGGTCTGACATACAGGTCTTTGGTGATATCAATACTTAAAAATTCGGCCTTGCTCTTGTAACCCAGCATATCGAGAAGCGCCTGATTGACATTTAAAAATTTTCCTTCTTTGCTGCTAAAGAAAACCCCGGTCGGCATATTTTCAAAAAGCCTTTTAAAATCCTCCTGGGAGGCTTTAAGTCTGTTTTCCATCTGGATTCTATGCGATTGGTCAACGATAATGCCCTCATAACCCAAAACGTTCCCGGCTGAATCATACCGTACGTGGCTGGTAAGCAAGATCGATATCAGACTGCCATCCTTGCGTTTATATACCTCCGCGTAATCTACGACACGACCGTCGCGTTCGATCATTTCCTGAAAATTGCGTCGATCCTCAGGCCTTCGGTAAAGATCATACGCAAGATCGATAGCCAAAAATTCGCTTTTGCTTTCATAGCCCAACATGTCGACAAGCGTCTGATTGGCCGTTAGTAATTTACCTTCTTTGCTGCTGATATAAACTCCGCAACCGACATGTTCGAACAAACTTCGAAAATCCTCTTCCGAGGCTTCAAATTTTTCTTCTTTTTGTTTGTGATCATTATCCATATCAGACCCCTCGATGGTTCGACTAGAACCCATCTCAAAAATGCGTCTAAGTGCCCAGGGCGGCGTTGTCCCGTGAATTGAAATACTCACCCACTGCGTGTACGCTCGGACACGCCAGTATCAATTCACGGGACGCCTTGCCTGTTGAACGCATTTATTTATTAAATCAAGATGTGAAATCCCGCTTTTAAGCGGGGAACCCGGATCCACATTTTTGAAATGGGCTCTAATCAAGCAAGGATTGATGATTTTAACATGCAATTTTTGAAAATAGAATTATCATATTTTAATATAAAATGAAAAGCGATTAAAGAGCCTGAAGGTCAGCATGGGCCCGGAAGGCAGCGCCTAAGTGTTGACGCATTTTTTTTCATATTTATGTTATATTGTAAATTTACCGAAAGGATTCGGGGTTCAAAGGTTCAAGGGCTTGTTAGATTTGTTTTATTTGTTTCATTGGTTGAATGGGTTGACTTAAACCGAACCAATTGAGCGAATTAAACCAATCAAACCAATTAAACAGCTGCCAGCTGTTTGAC
>JASFGZ010000025.1:0-18147 GCA_050123495.1 Desulfobacterales bacterium | reverse complement strand
ATGCTGGAATATTGGGTATAAAAGAAGGAAAATGTCCCGTTTTACCCGATTTTGATCTGTATTTCCCATTATTCCACCATTCCATTATTCCATTTTTCCAATTGAACTAACGCTATTACGCATATTTAGGTTGAAGTATGCGAGTTCTTTTTAAAACCCAGGCCGATTACAAAGATTTCCTTACTCACTTTGCGGCTGCTCTGGGGTTTGAAGATTTTATGGGTTTTAAAACGACTTCTAACTGAATCTGAAAATTTCTTGAATTCTTCACCCTGAAAAATTTTACAAACAAACGACCCGCCGGGTCTCAACACCATTTGGGCAATATTCAGGGCAGCTTGGCATAGCTGATAGGATCGTTCGGCATCGATCACTTTATTGCCGGTAGTCGCCGGCGCCATGTCGCTTAAGACCACATTAAATCGGCTTGCAAAACCGTTATTTTCAATCCACGACCGATCGATCGTCAGGATATCAACCTCAAGCGTTTCAGCCTGCGGTGGAATCTGTACCGTAACCGGCTTGAGATCAATCCCGAAGACTTTCCCATGCTTACCGGTTAGATCGGCGGCATAAAGCAGCCAGGAACCGGGTGAACAGCCCAGATCCACTACCTGGTCGCCTTTTCTGATCAATCGATATTTTTTTTGAACCTCTTTTAGCTTATATACAGATCTGGCCGGATAACGCTCCTTTTTTGCCTGCTCTGAATAGTGATCCGTCCAACGCTGTTTTTTTTTTGAACCAACGCGCTTCATAATCAAAAAAGGAAATCAACCGCTTCGGACACGTTTTTTATGCCCGCGATTTCAATCCCGTCAATATCGGGAATGCGCTTTAAATTGCTGTCCGGCACCAGACAGCGTTTAAATCCCATTTTCTTGGCCTCGGCAACCCGGGTATCAACCTGGCCGATGGCTCTGACCTCACCGGTAAGGCCAACCTCTCCTATCACAACGGTGCCGTCTGAGATGGGTTTGTCTAAAAAGCTGGAAGCAATTGCCGAAACGATGGCCATATCGACTGCCGGTTCGATCACCTTTACCCCGCCGGCCACATTCATAAAAATATCATACCCCATCAGATGCATCCCGAGTTGTTTCTCCATAACTGCCGCCAATAATGCGACTCGATTGGGATCCAATCCCAGTATGGTTCTCCGGGGAGTGCCAAAGCTGGTGCTGCTGGCCAGGGCTTGCAGCTCAACCAGAATTGGACGTGTGCCTTCCATGCTGGCGGTAACAGCGGATCCCGCTGCATTCGCAGGCCGTTCAGATAAAAAAACCGCTGAGGGATTGGTCACCTCATCCAGGCCTTGATCTTTCATTTCGAAGACCCCGATTTCGTTGGTCGAGCCAAACCTGTTTTTAACCGCACGCAGAATTCGAAAGATGTGGTTGCGGTCGCCTTCAAAATACAAAACCGTGTCGACCATATGCTCTAGAAGCTTGGGTCCTGCAATAGCGCCGTCTTTGGTTACATGACCGACCAGCAAGGTCGGGATACCGGTCTTTTTGGCCATCAGCATCAGCCGGACCGTGGATTCTCTTACCTGGCTGACACTTCCGGGGGCCGAGGTCAACTCGGCGTTGTACATGGTTTGAATCGAATCAATGACCAGGACCCGCGGCTGCACCGATTGGATCATCGCCAGAATCGGTTCGATTTCGACCTCAGAGACCACCATGAGTTCTGAAGAAATGGTATCCAGCCGTTGGCTCCGCAACCGAATCTGGCGGTTGGATTCTTCCCCGGAGATATACAGAACTTTATGGCCCTGATTCGCAAGCCCATAAAGGGCCTGCAGCATCAAGGTCGATTTGCCGATTCCGGGATCGCCACCGATCAACACCAAGGTGCCGGGCACCAGGCCGCCGCCGAGTACCCTGTCAAATTCCCGGATATCGGTTAAGAGGCGATTTTCCTTTTCCAGCTCGATGGAATCGATGGCGACGGGTGCGGTTTGCGGTTTTGTCAACGCCCGGCCGCCATTTAGAAAAGAGCCGAGCGCTGCTCTTTCCTCTACAATGGAGTCCCACGTGCCGCAGTCCGGGCACTTGCCCATCCACTTGGGCGTCTGGTAACCGCAGGTTTGACAGCAATAGATCGTTTTAGCGCTTTTTTTCACAATAGAAATAACCCGGTAAATGTGCTATTATTTTATAAAAGCCTAAATAACACGGGATATCGATGCAATCAAGCGGGTTCTATGCAATTAAACTTGCGCGAACTTTTGTGATTTGAGATCTCACCGGGAGTATTAAATATGCCGCATTTTTGTAAATGGGAAACAAAATGGATGATTTTCGCAATCAGCCTTCTGGCCGTCGGATGTTTGGTTCTGGCCGAATCGCGGGCAGCAGTAGAACCCGATAACGAGGCGTTTTTATCTGTAAAAAAACGGTTGATAAAGGACGGTTTTGATCCAACAAAAATAAACAGATTGTACAGCCGGCCCCAGGTATTTTTCGAAGCGGATGGCGTCACGCTGCTTTTTACCTACAAAGAGGCTCAGGTGGATTATGGCCAATTCGCAAATAATTGGTCCATCCGCAAGGCCAAACAATATATGCAGAAATATAAAGACGACCTGACCCGCACGGAGAAGGCCTTCGGTGTGGACAGAAAAATAATCACCGCAATAATGCTGGTCGAAACCGGCCTGGGCGCTTCGGTGGGAACACGTTCGACATTAAATACGCTTTCCACCCTGGCGGCCTTGATGGATCCGGAAGTGCGCGACCGTTTATGGGATCTGATTCCGAATTCAAAGAAGATTTCAAGAAAAAGATTTGAAAAGAAGGCCGCCGCTAGATCAAATTGGGCTTATAAAGAACTCAAAGCCTTTTTAAAATACACAAACCGGGAAGGATTTGATCCGGCATCAATTCCCGGCTCATTTGCCGGTGCGGTGGGTGTTGCTCAATTTATGCCGACTAGCATTCTGGCCTACGGCAAAGATGGCAACAACGATGGAGCGGTTGATATGCTCAATCACGCCGACTCCATGGCCAGTATCGCCAATTTTCTCAAAAGCCATGGATGGCGTCCGGGACAAAGCCGCAAAAAAGCTGAAAAAATTATTTTTCACTACAATCATAGCACCTATTACGTAGACACCATCTTAAAAATCTCCCGGCGCTTGAAAAGCTAATACCTCTCGTTAATTTTCATAAGGAGCCCCTTGGTATCATAAAATTAGACGCTTCATCCCGCGAAGCGGGGCAAGATTAAGGTAACATGACTTTGAAACTACTGGGCATATTTCTGGTCTTATGTATTCCATTTTTTATAGCCACCGTCTGGGCCATCGTCGATGTGGCTCAAAAGGATTTTGGCACCGTCGGCAAAAAAGCGTTGTGGTGGGTGATTGCATCGGTCCCATTTATCGGGGTTTTCATCTATTTGATCCTCGGATTCCGCAAAGGCAAAAAAATTAATTAACAACGGTCCACAGGCAACTAACAATTTGATTATCATCTGAATTATGAATTGACATTTATCCGGTTTTTTTTGTATTTAAAGCTCATTATAGATGGTCCCATCGTCTAGTGGTTAGGACGCCGGCCTCTCACGCCGGTAACGGGGGTTCGAATCCCCCTGGGATCACCATTAAAACCAGAGCGTCTCAATGCTGAGGCGCTTTTTTTGGTGATTAGCTGGATAATAATATTCACAATTCAAGGTTTGACCACTTTTCCTTCGATAATGACGTTGACAAGAAGAAGAAGGAAGACAGTTCCTCAAAGCGTACCCGCGGCCAGCAACTCGATCACCCATTCCAGGCCCAAGGATCGCAGGGCCTCGTCTGTAGGATAACCGGTTTGGCTGTTCCAGCCCATGGCCTTGAGATAACTGTTTATCTGGGCCGGGTTATCGATGGCCACCCCTTTATTGGGTCCGGCTGCGGGAGGAGGATCACCGACAACGCGCCCGGGCAACTTATAGTCCACGGGATTGCAAACACCCTCGCGGGCGTTGAAGCACATGCGCAGCGCCGCGATGCGGGCTCCTATGATCTGCATGTCCTCCATGCTGAACTCCTGGCCGGTGGCCAGGCTTAAACCCCGGGGCAATGCCTCGGCAAATCCGCAGTTGTTCACGAACCAGCAGAGTCCGGCTGAATTCATGCTGTGGCCGTAGCAGGACTGCACCTTGTGAGTCGGCCCCTTGTTGGCATAGTCAAACTTCTCTGACTCGGGCGGATTCAATCCCTCGGGCACAAAGCCGTCTTCCACGTTCCAGGCCGACCATTGGGTATGGCGGCCCGGGGTGGCGTCGATAACGTAGCTGCTGCCCAGGCCGGGTTTGCAGCGCGGATCATGCATGGGCAACTCTTCGCCGCCGGCGTGGGTGGCGCACTCTGCTGCCTTTTCACCCAGCATCTCTATGGCCGCTTTTTGGCCGTTGCCGAATAACTTTGCCCCCGGGCCTTGAGCGCTGACCAGTTGTCTGGTCAGCGCTATGATCGCCTTGCTGTTGCCCCAGCTCAGATCCAGGCCTCCGAGATCTTCTTTACTCACAATCCCCTTATCATAAAGCTCCATGGCAAAGGCCACCGTTGTACCGGTCGAGATGGTGTCGGTGCCATAGTCGTTGCACAAATTGTTGACCACCACAATGCTGTCCAGATCGTCATTAAGGCACAAACTGCCAAAGGCGCCAAGGGTTTCATATTCCGGTTTGTGGCCACTTGTGCCCTTTAGACGGCCTTTCTTGATGATCACATGACCACCACAGGCCACTGGACACTTCCAACAACCGTAGGGCTTGTCCTGCATGGCAATTACGGCGTCACCGCCGATCTTTTCCAGGGTTGGGAAATCCTCGATGGTGCCGGCCCAGTTTTTGATCGGCCCGTCGCCCATCAAGGTGGTGGGTTCGGTTACTCCAGGAGTACCGAAATTGTGGAACAACTCATAGGCCCCGTTGTCGTCTTTGTAATAGGCTAATAGTTCTTGGCGCAAAGCTTTAAGGCCTTCGGGATCCGCCACCGGCACCTGGCCGGTTTTCTTTGCCACTATGGCCTTGATCTTTTTGGCGCCCATAACTGCGCCCAGGCCGGAGCGGCCGGCGGCGCGACCCCGGTCGTTAATCACGCAGGCCAATAGTGAAACATTTTCACCGGCCGGCCCGATGCAGGCCACAGATGCCCGGGGACCATGCTCAGTCTCGAGCCGTTCCTCGGTCGCGATGCAGCCCAGGCCCCACAGATCACCTGCCGGTCTGATCTCGGCCGCGCCGTCACCTAACACCACGATTACCGGCTCATCGGCAATGCCCTTAAAGAACAGGTGGTCGAAGCCGGCCATTTTCATAAAGGGCCCGAATTTGCCGCCGCAGTTGGCATCGCCCCAGCCTCCGGTTTTGGGCGATTTGCCCACAACGGTAAACCTATTGCCGCCGCAAGCATCGGTGCCGGTCAGTGGACCAGTGGTGAATCCCAGCCACGCCTCCGCTCCCAAAGGATCGACCCCGGGGGCTTGCCTCTTTAGAATAAAGTAGGCGCCGAAGCCGTAGCCGCCGATATAGTTCCGGATCATCTCCGCAGTAAGCGATTCATAGCGGATCTCACCTTTGCTGAGATCTATCACTGCTATGCGATTGACGATTCCCTTTAGTTCCATTTGCAGCCCTCCTTTTCTATCCTCCAGAGATAATACTTAAGAAGATCACCTCGTCACCGTCTTGCAGCGTTTGCTGCCAGTCCGCTCTGGACTTGTTTAATAGCACAACACCCCGAAATACGCCTTGCTTGTCCACCAGCATGCGGCGAGCTTGGGGCGGACAGGTAGATAAATAGGCTTCAACCACGTCTTTTACCGTAGCACCTGGTGGAGCCCGGCGTTCCTCCTCGGCGTTGTAAGCCACCAATCTGAGAATAAGCTTAATCTTCATGCCTTGTGAAGAATAAGGGGTCAAAGCTTGAATTGTGAATAAAGCTGTTCGAATTTTGCCTGTAGCTTTGGATCCTCCTGCATTCTGGCTTTTAGCGATTTGACAGCGTGACTTACCGCTGAGAAACTCACCCCAAATAATCGACCGATTTGATCGTTGGTCAAAACGCCTGCATTCCAAATTAAAAAAATCATCAAATCTCGAGTTTCTTTTTCGGCTCCCGACACACGCCCCGCTTTCAAAAAATGTTTCACATCGCATTTGAGAATTCTTTCCGCTTTGTGCAAAATACGGATTGGATCATAATGCTTTGCTAATTGTGCTTGCTGGGCGATAGCCGGTTCGGGCTCTGCAGGTAAAAATTCTCTGCGGATTTGTTCAACAAAGCTTTTCGACCCCAAAAATAGCCCGTGTCGCAAATCCTCCCAAAGCTGCTTTTCTTCCTTGGCATATCCTTGAACCTTCTTGCGGTAACTTTTGTATCGATCTTTAGCGTCAAACAGAGACAAAATCAACTCCGTTTGAAGCCATTCAGGAGCTTTTCGGCCGTACGCATACGCTAAATAACTGCTCCACCGGTAGTCCGCAAGGCGTTTGACAACTCCTGCCCTCAACGGATTGCGGTGAATGTAGCAGGAAAGCTGCAACAAGTATGCATCATTTTGCACAAGGATGCTTTTATATCTTCCCTGAAACAGATGTCCGTTACGGGAATGGCGAATATTGAAGCGCTGGGTGTAGGTGGTGCCGAACCAATGCATCGCCTTCTTTAGATTGGCTCTTTCAGTTCGAACCATAAGGTGATAATGATTGCGCATCAGTACATAGGCATAAACAATCATCTCGAAACGCTCGGACATCTCCCCTACCGTATCTAAGAAGATGGTACGATCCCTGTCATCATCAAAGATGTCTTTGCCCTCGTTTCCCCGCGATAGCAGGTGATATAAGGCTCCCTCGTATTCAATCCGCCAGGATCTGCTCATGGCATTCAATTATCAACCGTGAATGTTTGAGTCAATAATAATTCACAATTCAAGCTTTGACCCCTATTATTATAAAAAAATGGAAAAATGAAAAAAAAAGCTTGACATGCCACAATGTAGTAGTCTATAAAGTGTTCACCCCACAGATCTATGCTTCTTGAGCATACCTCTATGTCCTCCTCATCTCGGCGGCTCATATCCCCATGAGCCGCCGTTTTGATCTTTACATTCTGAAAAATCGCCGGCCTCACTTGAAAGGGATTCAATCGTCCTTATTAAAGAAACAACCCAAAAACCAATCGATCCGCAAGCCTGTCTTCACCGTTTCATTATTTTGACAATTTGTGTTCTTTAGGATATAAATTGGTTAATCAATTTTAAAAATCATTTATTAAAAATTTGGCAAAAATTTTTTCGAAGCAGAAAGGGAGAACAGAATGAATAACAAAAATTGGACATTTCTCGTCTTCTTTCTTGTTATTTTCGTCGCTTTTTTGGCCCCTTCGTGCGGCAAAAAGGAAATCAGTTCAAAACCCGTTATGTCGGAGGAGGAAGCCCGCAGGCAGGCAGAAGAGGAAGCCAGACGAAGAGAAATGGAAAAACAGGCTGCCATTCAGGAAGAAACAATCAGGGATGAGCGCCTCAGCGAAAGCGAAAGGGCAGAAAGAACCCGAGTCGAAAAAGACATGTTCGAAAATGAAGATGTCCAGTTTGAGTTTGACAGCGCCAAACTGTCGATGGAAGCCCAGGACATCTTACGTCGCAAAGCAGAATGGCTGAAAGAAAATCCCCGTGCAAAGGTTACCATAGAAGGCCACTGTGATGAACGGGGCACCAATGAGTACAACCTGGCTTTAGGCGACAGACGGGCTTTCAGTGCCAAGTCCTTCCTGGTTGACCTGGGTATTTCCGCTTCCAGGTTAACTACGGTGAGCTATGGTGAGGAGCGCCCGCTTGATCTCGGCGCAGACGAAGATGCCTGGGCCAAAAACAGACGCGCCCACTTTGTGATCAAACAATGAAAAACCTTTTGATCTCAGACAGCATCGTTTTACACGCGCACCGATAACACTTCATCAATGACGACCCGATACGATCCGAATTCCCCGCCGAAAAGAATTGCTGTTTTTATTTCGCCACACGGGTTTGGACATGCCGCCCGCGCTGCCAGCGTCATGGAAGCCATAGCGGAAATTGAATCATCGACTCTATTTGATATTTTCACCACCGTGCCGGCCTGGTTTTTTAACAATTGCAGCACATTCGACTTTCGCTATCATTTCCTGTTAACCGATATCGGGCTGCTTCAAATGAATCCTTTTCAGGAAGACCTGCCGGCAACAGTTCAGCGCCTGAAAAATTTTCTACCTTTTGATCCGGCACAGATTGCGCCGGTGGCAGAAAAAATCAGGTTTATGCAAAGCGAACTGGTAATTTGTGACATTGCTCCGATGGGCATTTTAATTGCCGGCGAAGCCGGTGTGCCTTCGGTTCTGATTGAAAATTTCACATGGGATTGGCTCTACCAGGGTTATGAAGAAGCAGGCATGTATCAATTCAGTCAATATCTGCAGTCTATTTTTGCCAAGGCCACCTATCACATTCAAACCCAGCCCGTATGTAACCCCGCACCGGTGGACTTTACCGCTGCCCCGGCCAGTCGAAAAACGAGGACCCCGTCAGGCGAGATCCGGCAAAGACTGGAGCTTACGGAAAGCTGTAAGGTCATCATGATAACGGCCGGTGGCGTTCCAAAAAGCTATGATTTTATTGAAAAGTTAAAAAATCAAAGCGCCACCCATTTTATCATACCGGGTGCCAGCAAATCTGTTGCCATTGAGGATAATTTAATACTTTTGCCGGAAAACTCGGAGTTTTTTCATCCGGATTTAATCCATGCCTCCGATGCTGTCATCGGCAAAGTCGGCTACAGTACGATTGCGGAGGTTTACCACGCCGGTCTTCCTTTCGGATACTCTGCCCGGGCCCATTATCGCGAAACTGAACCGCTCGTTAATTTTATCGAGAACGAAATGCACGGTTTTGCCATCGGACAATCAGAATTTAATAACGGAGAATGGATCCACCGGATAGCGGATCTTCTGGCACTGCCCCGTGTTCAGAGAAACGCCTCAAACGGTGCAGACCAAATTGCCGGCTTTATCGGTAATCTGCTTAAATAATGAGATTTAATATTGAATGATAAGTTGCGATTGGATTAATTGGAAATAGCTAGCAAAAAGGATTAACGATTATGCTGGAACGATACATCCGTTTAGCCAAGCATTTGGAGTATCTTATCATGGGATATCCCTACACAGATGAACTCATCGATCTTCTGGTGGAAATGTTTAGCCCGACAGAGGCCCAAGTGGCGCTGGCAATACCGAATGACCTCGAACCGCTGGAGGTTGTCAGTCTTGAACATATCGCTGGCCGGGCGGCGCTTCCTTTACCTGAGGTGACCGCAGCATTAGAATCCATGGCCGCACGCAACATGCTGTTTACAGCTCCAACCCACGATGGATCAACGGGGTACGCTTTGCTTCAGGTGGGCTACGGCCTGCCCCAAACATTTTTTTGGAGCGGAAAGCAAGATGAGACCGCCAAACGCATGGCAAAGCTGGTGCTGAACTATTTTAAAGTTTCAACCACTCACAAGGTCTATGGCGGCGTACAAACCAAATCCTTCAAATACACCCCTGCCAACCTGAGTATCGAGATTCCCATGCAAGGCGTCATGCCCCATGAACAGATCGGCCCCATCGTTGATACGGCAACCAAGATCGCAGTCGCGCATTGCCCTTGCCGGATGTCGGCTAAGATTCTTGGCCGTACGGATTGCCCCCACAGTCTCGAAGTATGTATCAAGTACGACGAACTGGCTGAGTTTATTATCAACAAAGGGCTGGCCCGCGAGATCTCCGGCGATGAGGCGCATCATATCCTTGCCGCCAGCGAAAAAGAAGGGCTGGTCCACATGGTGGACAATGCCCAGGGCCAAATTAAGCATACCTGTAATTGTTGCGGTCATTATTGCTGGAACGTCGGTATTATCAGGCGCCGAAAAATACCGCGGGACCAGTTAATGGCCGTCTATTTTATCCGTGAAACCGAGCTGGCGGAATGCATCGGCTGTGGTGCCTGTGCCGATATTTGCCCGGTGAATGCTGTAAAAATGGTTGAAGATAAACCGCAGGCAGATCCGGATTGGTGCATTGGGTGTGGCGTATGTGCCGTTCAGTGTCCGGCAGGTGTTATATCCATAAGCCGCCGCCTTGAAAACCAGGCCCCGCAAGACTTTACCCAACTGCATCAGCAGATAAAAGAAGAACGGGGGCTATGACACCTGATACCCGAAATCTGAGACCAACTTAATCCGCATACATAATCTCTGCAATAAAACCCCATTCAATCCTACCGTTACTGCATCTTTGATTTTTAATTTGTGAAAAAAATTTCTCAATAATCGGGAATCAGTTTCATAAGATCTAGAACGTAAAGGCTACATCTTTGTGAGCAATTGCGCTAAACATCTATAATAGCTGAATTGCTCGAGGTATTTCCATTGGCATAAAGCTTGCTAACTTTAGACGTTTGAAGACATCGCTCTCAGCGTTGGCGTCACCGACCACCCGCACAGCAGGTGACTTTCAGCTTTACATCAAGGGGCTGTGCGCTAGGCCGCACAAAATAATTTGGAAAGGGGTAGCTCTTTGTAGGCTGAAAAGTGCAATATTGAAAGACACAACTGAAAAGTATGAGGAGGGAAAACTTGGGTAAAAAAGGAGAGCAAATATCCATAAACGACAAAGGCGGAACACGAACAGGTAACGATAGACGGAAAAACCACCAGCCTTACGCTGGTATAGAAAAAAGGTCCGGTCGCGACCGAAGAAAAGGATTTGATCGCAGAAGCGGCCTGGCCCGAAGACGGACTTCCGATCGCAGGAATACAAACGGGAGCTGGGACGGAAGTTCCATCGAACGCCGAGACATTTTTAGAAAAGGACGTTAAGATCTCATCATCGGTTTCAATACAGCCTTTAAATAAAAATAGGTGTTTGATTTCAAATCCCGTAAATATAATTTTTTTAAACAATAACCCAGAAGTATCTAAAAAGCCTATGTTCCCTAACAATCAGCGAGCCAGTCAGCGATTTGCTTATGAGGCCTCCATTAAAATCGAAAATTGTGATTCCGGAACCTATACTTACGGCAGAATGTACAACTACAGCGCAGGTGGTATCTATTTCGAATCGGATGTAGAATTTCAGCCCGGCACTCAGGTGCGAATCGACAGTGCCAAACCTGGGGGTGGTCTTTTCACCGAGAATCTCACTGCCAAAGTAAAATGGTGTCGGGAAATCTCTGCCGCGGTGGTCTTATACGATTACGGAATCGGCGTTGAATTCGATCGCTTGATGAATCGCTTAAACCGCAATGGAAAGTTCAAGGTCATTCAGGGCGGTGCATATCAGCAAAGGGCCTAAAAGGTTTCAGGCTGGCAGAGGTTTCCTCCCGGCCGCTTCGATGAAAGGGCCGCGGTTTCCTGATCGAGTGTGCCGATAGGACAAGTTTTCTCCCAAAACGGGTTGTCCTCAACCCAGCCAAAGGCAGGGCCGTTACGGTCTTGCCTTTTTTATTTTTTAGTTGACTATTATGCCGTCTGACATAATTTGATATAGTTCAGATCTAATTTTCTTGAATCCCAGATTATTCTAAACCAACCGGGAGAGCGCATATGCATATGGAGACTGTCATTCCGATTTTTCCTTTGGGTTTGGTATTGCTGCCGGAGGTGTATTTACCGCTGCACATATTTGAGGAACGTTATAAATTAATGACCAACGTGTGCATCGAGCAGCGCAAAGAATTCGGCATCGTGTATTTCAGTGGCAAGCCGTTTCAGACAATAGGATGTACCGCTCGAATCGTAGAAATACTGAAACGTTATGATGATGGCCGTTTAGATATTATGACTCGCGGCAGAAATCGATTTGTCATAAAGGAACTACTCGATGAAAAACCCTATTTGCAGGCTAAAGTCGACTATTTTGACGATCAGCCGCCGAAAAAAACGAAGCGGGAAACACTCCAAAAATTGGCTGACCGGGGCCTTCAACTACTCAGGAAAATAAATCCCATTACCCAACAGTATAAAGAGGACCAATTCACAAATCAACCGGATGTTAAATTGGTTTCTTTTTTAATGGCCGCCTGTGATGGATTCAGCCTCGAAGAAAAGCAGCGGTTTCTGGAAATGACCTCAACAGCCAAGCGGTTGAGCAAAGCTGCGGAAGCTCTTGAAAAGCTCTTTGAACGCCTAACCATTACCAGTAAGATTGAGCGTATTATTGGTGGCAACGGGAATTTGCCCAAGTTGCTTTAATTTTAAAATCCGTTTAAAGCAAAATTAAAAGCCCCTTCGGCTAACCGATTTAAACCCAACCGGCTTTCGGAACGGGCTTTGATTTTAAATAAAAATGGTTTTGGTAAAATTCCCTGCCAGACAGATTTCAGCTTGAATACTTTTCTCTAAAGGCTCGCCGGCGTTCCATTTTTTTCTTCACTTTTAAGTTTTGCAGATTTCTTCGGTCTGAGCCGCTTCGACGGTATCGCTGAGATCGTCTTTCCGGAAAATGGTCTGAAGAGGAAGATTTGCGGCGGTCGGGCAGGGAACGTCTCCCGCCCCGATCTTTGATATTACGGATATCAATGGTATCGGCCACTGTGCAATGCCTTTTCCCGTGAATCGGATTAAGGCCCCGAATGTCCCCGCCCATGAGAAAAATAAAGCGGGTTAGGGCAAGTTTATTTAAAAAATTACAGGCGCCTGTAATTTTGTCAAGAATTAGCTCACTTTAAATCGGCTTTTGCAATGCAAGAGCTTAACTGGCTCAGGGCGTGCCGGTTAGATGATTTTTCAAAAATTTCTTTAAGCGCTCCTTTCCATCATTGGAAAGCCCGCGCGAATCATCCAACTCTTTGCCGTGCAATTCCTCATGACAGCTGGCGGCTCTAATCGCTTCAAATTGCTCCCGGCACCTTGCGCAATATTTACACATCAGAAGGTGCATGCGTATCAGTAGGCGCTGATAAAAAGGCAGCGACCGATCCATAGATTCCGACACTAACCGAGAAACCTCTTTGCAGTTAAACATCCAGTGCACGGTTCACTCCTTTATTGTCCGGCGCTCAGCCATTTATTTTCAAGGCAGTCACGCAGCGACATACGAGCCCGATAAAGCATGACCCAACAATTCGTCGCGGTTATGTCCAGGACATTACAAACTTCTTCGGTGCTGAGTCCATCCATTTCACGCAACATAAATGCCTCGGATAGACGCTCCGGAAGCTCTGCCAGGCAGCGATAAAGCACATCTAAAAATTCTTTTTGCTCATAGATCTTACCCGGATTGATGGCCCATTTGGAGGGCCGAATCTGCCATTCTCCCTTGTCGCTGAAGTCCGAATCCGCCAAATCAGACAGCGATTCGATTTTATCTGAAGCCGGTTCTCGTATTTTTTTGCGAATGTAATCGACAATTTTATGTTTCAGAATTGCGATCAGCCAGGTTCGACCGGCGGATCGGCCTTTGAAATTTTCACGAGAGCGCAAGGCGGCCAGAAATGTCTCCTGGACCAGATCTTCAGCAACCGAGGGGTCCTTAACCCGCGACAGTGCAAATCGATAAAGGAAATCGCCATATTCATCCACCCATGTTTCCGGGTTATCGATATTCGCAGCGTCAGATTTCCTTTGATTCATAATCATCGCCGATTGAAGGAAGAAAGTGCAATAATGAAGTTTTTCTGGGATGAACTAAATTTACCCGGGCATGCAGGTTCAACTATGTTTGCGGCTGCCGCTATTTTCCTATATTGATGGTGCGTCCACTCGGATAACGAGTCACCGACCACCCGCAGAGCGGGTGGCTTGGATTTTTCCGCCTAGGCGGGAAAAAACAAAGGCACGGCAGTGCCTTAATCGGTGCGGGTGTAACCGTGGATTCTCGTGCAAAGAACCCGATTTGAAAACACCCAATCCAGGGCCGACGTTTCTTTTCATGTGATCATATTTGATAGAAACTATATCAGCAAATAAAAAGAGTTGCAATGGTTGTTCCCCGATACGCGTTGGCGACCGATCGCAAGGCGGGTGGATAGGGAAAATGCATTTGGGGATGCGGTGAGAACCCAAAATACATAAAGAAAAATATGGGGGGGGCGACGTCACAACGATATCACCCCCCAGCCACTAAACCTTAAACCAATTTTTGGACGGCCGCAAGCACGGCATCATAATCTGGCTCTTCCGACAGCTCTTTGACATTCTGTATGTATTGAATGATGCCGTTTCGATCTATCACAAATATCGATCTTCCCAGCAGGCGCAGCTCTTTGATTAAAACACCATAGGCTTCTCCAAAAGCCGCATTGCGGTGATCCGAAAGCGTGACCACATTTTCAACACCGGCGGCACCGCACCACCTCTTCTGGGCAAAAGGCAGATCCACGCTGACGGTTACTAGGACAACATCGTCTCCCAGCTGACCGGCAGCTTCATTAAACCGGCGGGTTTCCATATCACACGTCGGCGTATCGAGAGACGGCACCGACGCAATAACACATACTTTATCCTGAAACGAGGATAGTTTGACCGGATTCAGGTCATTTCCCAGTAACTCTACATCCGGCGCCGTATCTCCAACGTTTGGCTGTTTGCCGATCAGGGTGAGGGGATTTCCATGCATGGTGACAGCTCCGCTGTGCTCTTCCATTTTGACCTCCTTTTCGAATAAAATAATCCTATGCAAAGACCTATAAAAATATAATCACTTCTCCAAAGTAAGACTTTTTAAGTTTAAATCAACGTCATCGTTTTAATCGATGCATGCCTTTACATTTGAAATACACATCTCTCTGGCGCGTGCTTGACTATACCAATTACGCAATTACCTTAGCTGTAAGTTTTGACAGCATTATTCGACCAAAAAGCTAAAACTTGATTGGATGACATTATGACGCAATCCGCATTCTAAATTCCGTGATCGGATAGGGAGGCTGACATGCCAGATTATGATTATGATATCGGAATCATCGGCGCCGGAGCCGGTGGTTTGACGGTGGCGGCCGGAGCTGCCCAGCTGGGCGCCAAAACGCTTTTGATCGAAAAGGAAAAAGAGCTCGGCGGGGACTGTCTGCATTTCGGCTGTGTTCCGAGTAAAACGCTTATCAAAAGCGCCCACGTCTACCATTTGATAAAAAATGCCGAAAAATTCGGCCTACCTAAGGTAGATGTGCCACCTGTCGACTTTAGAAACATATCCGCCAGGGTAAGATCGGTGATCAGCACTATCCAGCATCATGATTCCGTAGAACGCTTTTGCAGTCTGGGCGCCCAGGTGGAATTCGGTCATCCGAATTTTACGGATGAGCACGCCATTCGACTAAACGGGAAAAGCTACACGGCCAAAGCCTGGGTGATTGCCTCAGGATCTTCGGCCTTCATCCCGCCCATCAACGGCCTTGGTAAGACACCGTATATTACCAACCGCGAGATCTTTTATCTCGATCATCTGCCCGAATCCATGATCATACTGGGCGCCGGGCCGATCGGTGCTGAAATGTCTCAGGCATTCAACCGGCTTGGAACCGCGGTGACGGTCGTCGATATGGCTCCTCAGATTCTATCAAAAGATGATCAAGATCTCACCGAGGCGGTAAAGGAGACCCTTAGTTCCGAGGGCGTAAAATTCTATCTGAACCACACCATTGAAGCCGTAAACGACCTTGGTAACCAAATAAAAGTCACTTTAAAACACAAAGACGGCAGCACTGTAAGCCTTAAGGCCGAAACGCTCCTGGTCGCCCTGGGGAGGTTTCCTAATGTTGAAGGACTGGGGCTTGAAACCATTGGGGTAGAACAGCATCGGCGTGGGATTAAGGTTGACAATCGCATGCGCACGAACCACAAACATATTTATGCGGTGGGTGACGTCAACGGCGGCTTTCAATTCACGCATGCTGCCGGATATGAAGGCGGCATTGTGGTCAGCAACGCCATCTTTCGCATCCCCCGCAAGGCTGATTATACCTATCTGCCGTGGTGCACCTTCACGGACCCGCCCCTGGGCAATATCGGCATGAACGAAACAATGGCCAAAAAGGCCGGCATCGATTATACGATCTGGACCGAAGAATTCAAAGCCAATGACAGGAGTCTGGCCGAAGGGGAAAAGATTGGAAAGATTAAGATGCTCCTGAATGAAAAAGAAAAACCGATCGGCGTCCAGATTTTAGGCCCCCACGCCGGAGATCTGCTCGCAGAATGGGTGGCCGTGTTAAACGGAAAAGTTAAATTGTCCACCCTGGCAGCGGCCGTACACCCTTACCCGACGATCGGTGAGATCAACAAGCGGGTGGCCGGCAATTTCTTTTCACCGAAAATATTTTCTGAAAAAGTTCAGAAAGGATTAAAGTTTTTCTTTCAGCTTAAGGGAAGAGCGTGTGAGATTGAGGCCTGACTGCAGATCGCAGATCGTTAACCATAGTAATTTGTTAGAAGAATGAGTTGAAGTTAAAAGCCCATTTCAAGGAGACCGGCATGGATACAAAAGTCAGTAACCCAGATGTGACTGAAGACGCCACGGCAACGGTAAGCGCACCGGATCTGGGGCTGGGAGCCCGAGAGTGCGTGGCGCCAGAACTCAGCGATCCCTGCACCATCGTCATTATGGGGGCAGCCGGCGATTTAACTTCCCGAAAACTAATCCCGGCACTTTTTAATCTCTACTTAAATGACGGGTTGCCGAATCCCTTTTTGATTGTAGCCTCCAGCCGTCTCGACATCGGCGAATCGGAATTCAGAGCGAACATGCAGTTGGCCTTGAAAACTGCCGGTGTCTATGATGAAATCCGCTGGCCGTCTTTTGCCGAAGCCCTCCATTATCGCTATACGGATTTTGAAGATCTGGAATCATTTAAAAGCCTGGCCCAATCACTACGAGATCTCGATGGGCATTTCAACACCCGGGGGAACCGTGTTTTTTACATGGCCCTGCCGCCGTCGGTTTACAAAACGGCTGCCCGGATGATCGGCCAGGCTGGCTTGGCGGATGAAAATAAAAACAGCAACGGCTGGTCGCGGATTGTTGTGGAAAAGCCATTCGGTACGGATCTGAAAACCGCTGAAGATTTAGATCGAAACCTTAGCAGGGATTTCAGGGAACACCAAATTTTCAGGATCGATCATTACCTGGCCAAAGAAACCGTTCAAAATGTGTTGATGTTGCGCTTTGCCAACTCTTTGTTTGAGCCCATATGGAATCGACGCTATATCGAGTACATCGCCATCACCGCCATCGAACACCTGGGGGTCGAGCATCGTACCGGATATTATGAACAGTCCGGTGTGTTAAGAGATATGTTCCAGAACCACATGCTGCAGCTTCTGGCCCTGACGGCCATGGAGCCCCCATCACGCTTCGAAGCAAATCAAGTTAGAGACGAAAAGGCTAAAGTGTTTCGTGCTTTAAGACCTTTTCAGGAGGACCGAATCGAGGAACATCTGGTTCTGGGGCAATATGCAGCCGGCACCATCAATGGTAAAGCAGTCCCGGCCTACCGAGAGGAATCGGGGGTGGATGCGGGCTCCCTTACACCGACTTTTGCCATGATGAAAGTCTTTCTGGACAATTGGCGCTGGCAGGGTGTCCCCTTTTACATGACCTCCGGCAAGCGTCTGGATCAAAAATTAACCGAGATCGCCATCCAGTTCAAGCACGTTCCCCATTCGATGTTTCGCCACACCCTGGGAGACACGATCGCGGCCAACCGCCTCATCCTGGGAATCTACCCGGAAGAAAAAATAACACTGACGTTTCAAACTAAAAATCCCGGTGCAGTGGTTTGCCTGCGCACCGTAACCATGGATTTCCATTATCAACAAAATTACAGCGGCCCTTCCCTGGACGCCTATGCCAGAGCTTTGATTGATTGTATGCTGGGGGATCAAATGCTTTTCTGGCGACAGGACGGGGTTGAACTTTGCTGGAAATTTCTGATGCCGATTTTAAATCGCTGTGAAACCTGTGGTGATCAGGCCGAATTGCTTCATTTTTATGAAGCCGGCACCAGGGGCCCCAAAGCTATTAATAGGATAAAATGAGGTGTCAGGTGTCAGCCCTTTCAATTCTGACACCCGACACCTGAACACTGACACCTTAGTTGTAATTCAGCAGCCAGAGACGAGGAGCCA
>JASFGZ010000024.1:0-18288 GCA_050123495.1 Desulfobacterales bacterium | reverse complement strand
ACTATGGGTAACGATAACGATACCGATCATAATTTATCCTTAACTGAAAGTGCCTAAAATGCCTAAAAAAGCAAGTGATCTAAAGTGCTTAAAGTTAAAGAATTCTGTCCACTTTATTAATAGATGGAGCATCACGCGGCGCAGGCGCCTGCGCTGCGCGAGCGACACCACAACTTTAGGCACTTTAGGTCACGCCAGTCAATTTAGGCACTTTTTTTTACCCATTATCCAACTTAGACACCTATTTTTATGAGACAGCTTTAAGCTATGACGTTTGACCAATATCACGATGAATAATTTCGACCTGCTCTGTTGTTTGCCGAATGTGGTCAAAAATAGTACGCGCGATGGTTACCGAGCGATGTCGGCCCCCCGTGCAACCGACGGCAACGGTCAAATAGGCTTTGCCTTCTTTTTCGTACATAGGGATCAAATAGTCAAGAAAATCCAAATACTTTTTGAGGAATACCTGGGTTTCGGCATGGTCTAAGACGAAATCCTTAATTTTGCGGTCTTCTCCGTCCAGCGGTTTCAATTCCGGCACGAAATACGGATTGATCAGGAACCGGACATCTATGATCAGATCGGCATCGCGCGGCACGCCGTATTTAAAACCGAAAGACACAACCTGGATCCGCATGGGTGCCAGTTTTCTGCTTCTGCGGGCAAATTCGAGAATATTGGCTTTGAGTTCGTGGACATTAAAATCAGATGTGTCGATGATTTTGTCGGCCGCCGCCCGGAGATCTTTTAATTGTTGCTTTTCGGCCTCGATACCCCCCAGCAGTCCCTTGCCCTGTGACAGTGGGTGTTGTCTTCTTGTGGCGCTGTAACGTTGCACCAAAACGTCTTCTTCGGCTTCCAGAAAAAGGATTTCAAAATGGTATCCTTTCCTCTTCAGAGATGCAAATACCGCCTCATATTTGGCAAGAAACCCCCTTTCGCGCAAATCCATCACAAAGGCTATACCGGCGATTTCCGTTTCACTTTCGATGGGCAATTCGAGAAATTTCGGAAGGAGGGCGACAGGCATATTATCAACGCAATAAAAGCCAGAATCTTCAAAGGCTGCCATTGCGGTGCTTTTCCCGGAGCCCGAAAGTCCGGTTATAATGATGATGGTTAAATGTTTCACATTAATGATCGATTCGGATTAAAATTCTTCATCCTCCTCTTTGATAATATCGAATATTTCATCGCGATCGGTCGCGTTGTGCAGTCGCTCTTTGAAATGGTCGTTCTTAAGAATTCTGGAGATTCGTGCCAAAAGCTTCAAATGAAGACCGGTTGAGTTCTCAGGCGTGATCAGGATAAAAAAGATATGCGTCGGTTTGCCGTCAATCGCCTCAAAATCGACGCCTTTGCGGCTGAGGCCAAAGCCGACAACCAGCGATTCGAGATCCTTTATTTTGCCATGCGGGATTCCGATACCGCCTCCGATACCGGTACTTCCGAGCCGCTCCCGATCCATTAACACCCATACCAGATCCTTATGTTCCCTACCGGTGATGCGGGCCAACGGAACGACCAGTTCTTCAAGAATTCCTTTTTTGGTCTGTGATTTTAGATCATCCAAAATCGCTTCTTTTTGCAAGACATCTAGAATCTTCATATAAACTCACAAAATTAAAATCGGGCAGCGAGTTATATCACCATTTAATAATGACGGCAATCAAAACTCACTACCCGCTATTGATTTAACCATTGGGTTGAATCAACCCATAATGGCCGTCTTTGCGGCGATACAGAACATTGACCTGGTCTGAGCGGGCATTGGTGAACACCAGAAAGTTATTTCTCAGCAGGTCCATCTGTAAAACCGCTTCTTCGACATCCATGGGTTTGTACTCAATATGTTTGATTTTGACTTCTCTTACGAGCTCTTCGTCCGGCAAGTTAAGATCTGCTTCCATCAGACCCTTGTTTATGCTCTTGACACCGGGTCTGCGTTCCCTGATTTTTTGCTTGTTCTTTTTTATTTGTTTCTCAAGCTTGTCCAGGACCATATCGATCGCCGAGTACATGTCATTGGTTTCTTCTTTCCCATTTATCGTAAGCCGGTCTCCGTTAATATTTATTTCAGCTATATGGCGGAATTTCTCAACCAACAAGACCACATTGGCCTCGGCGGGGTTATCGAGTAAACGATCAAATCGATCGAGTTTATCACGAACATAGGACTTTAGTGTATCGGTAGGATCAAGGTTCTTAAACGTTACAGATGTCTGCATGCTGAAGGCCCCCCTAAATTTGCTTGCGTTTGTTTGATGGTAATACTCTTAACATTTCACGATATTTCGCAACAGTTCGGCGTGCAATATGAATTTGATGTTCTTCTTTTAAAAGCACTGAAATTTTATCATCACTGTATGGTTTTTTCGGATCTTCATTGAGAATGATCTGTCTAATTTTTTCCTGAACACTGGCGGAAGCAATATTTCCACCCTGGGCCCGTTTGATTGAACTATTAAAAAAGTATTTCAGCTCAAAGATCCCCTGGGGTGTGTAAGCGTATTTGTTCGTGGTCACCCGGCTAATGGTGGATTCATGCATCCCGATATCTTGAGCGACATCTCTAAGAACCATGGGTTTGAGATGTGCAATTCCCTTTTCGAAAAAGTCCCTCTGGAATCCTAAAATGCTCTCCATTACTTTATAAATGGTCTTTTGGCGTTGATGGATACTTTTAATCAGCCAGGCGGCCGATCGGATCTTGTCCTGGATATAATCTTCGGCTTCTCCGGATATTTTTTTGCCCCGACTGATGGTTCTTTTATAAAACGAGTTGACACGAAGCTTGGGCATCCCATCGTCGTTGAGCATCACCACAAAGTCGTTGTCCAATTTGTATACGTAAATATCCGGATTAATATACTGCGGTGTTTCTTCGCTGAATTGTCGGCCGGGTTTGGGTTCAAAGCCCTTAATGACATTGACCGCTGCGATCACTTCGTCTAAACTTATTTTTAAGGTTTTGCAGATGCCTTTATAATTTTTCTTTTCCAGATCGTTCAAATGGTTGCTGATAATCTCGGTGATAATTGTATTTTCGAAACCGAAATGCCTGGCCTGAATAAGCAAGCACTCTTTGAGATCCCGGGCACACACACCGACAGGGTCAAAGGTTTGCATTTTTGCCAGAATGTATTCAACCTCTTCAAGCGGTGTGCCGCTTTGCATTGCAATTTCTTCAACTGAACTATCCAGAAAACCGTCTTTGTTGAGGTTGCCGACAATAAGACTGGCGACGGCCTCTTCCTGCCTGGCCGGTTTGGTCATCAGAAACTGCCACAACAGATGATCGCGCAATGATGGTTTGGGTGCAATAAAGGCATCAAATCGCGGTGTATCTTTATCCTCGGTTTCATAACTGACCCTTCCGGGTGTATTATATTCACCCAGGTAGATACTCCAGTCGATGTCATCATGGATTTTTTCTTCGATTTTGACTTCTTCTGTTTGGGGGGTATCGGTGGCCAGGTTTTCAGACTGCTCCGGAAGATTTTCATCTGGCCCGCTATCCTGAACCTCTTCCAGGGCCGGATTTTCCTCTAATTCCTGGCGAATCGTGTCCAGCATCTCCAATCTTGACAGCTGCAGCAATTTTATGGCCATTTGCAGCTGAGGTGTCATGATGAGCTGCTGCGTTAATTTGAGTTGTTGTCGTAATTCAAGTGCCATCTTATAATGTGAACTCGTCCCCTAAATATACCCGGCAGGCTGCTTCACTGTTCGCAATCTTTTGCGGAGAGCCGGATTCGATTATTGCTCCGTCACACAATATATGCGCTTTATCACAGACACCCAATGTATCCCTGACATTATGGTCGGATATAAGGATTCCAATACCGCGTCGTTTGAGATGACCGATTATTTTTTTGATATCGTTTACCGCCAAAGGATCGACGCCGGCAAACGGTTCGTCTAGAAGAATAAATGAAGGATTTGTGGCAAGCGAACGCGTTATTTCAAGCCGCCTTTTTTCTCCACCTGAAAGCAGGCTGGCTCTTTGTTCGGAGAGATGTTTGATGCCCAACTCTTCAAGAAGCATATTTGCCCGCTCTCCCCGCTCTGAATTCGAAATTGGCAGAATTTCAAGAATTGCCATGATGTTTTGTTTCACAGACAGCTTTCGGAATATCGATGTGTCCTGGGGAAGATATCCGACACCCTTGCGAGCCCTTATGTGCATAGGATAATCAGTAATATCCTCATCGTCAAGCAGCACATTTCCCCCATCGGGCTTCACCATTCCCACGGTCATATAGAAGGTTGTGGTTTTGCCGGCACCGTTGGGTCCCAATAGGCCGACGACATCGCCACTTTCAACATCTAAACTGACCGAATTTACAACCTGCCTTCCCCGGTACTTCTTAATAAGATTTTGAAGATAAAGTGTTGCCATTTGCTCCGGTTTAATCGATGCGGTCACGCTTGAGCTGATTTGATGCTTCTATTCACACTGTCGACGCATCGACTCAACTAACTTATTTTAGATGAGATGCTCTAAAAATGCAACCATTTCAGATGGTCCATATTATCCCTGCCGCAATTCATTTGTCTTTTTTCGATGGCTGAAACACGGCCTTTACACGCTGTTTCTCACTGCTTTCCACGGTTAGCTTTCCATCTGAGCGATGCAGCGTAAATAGGGTTCCGGTAATCGAATGGCCTTCCTGAGTCACTTTTGACTGCTCACCCTTAAGGACGAGAACCTCCGATTTCATTGTATATTCGGCCTCCTGCGTTTCAGCGATGATATTGTTATAATTGATTTTTACGTGTCCGTAGGCGATGATTTTTTTGATGGATACGGGTTCGAGCGCGGCTGTCTCACCTTTAATTGCATCCGGATGATAAATAATTTTAAGGCGATCAGCAATGATGACGGTCTCAGCCTGGATTGCTCTGACGTTTCCGACAAATTCAATTACACCGGCGTCAATTTCTGCAAAAAGTTTATCGGCGGTAATCCGAATTTCTTTATTTGGATTATTTTTGACATTTGGGTCAATTGTTTCGGATGCCCCAGCAGTTGCATGCGCCCAAACAAACACCCCAATTAATGTGCTCAAGCCTCCGACCAACACGGGGTGGTTGCCGAATCTAAAGCTTAAAATTTTTAACAATAATGGCTTCAACACTGCCTTCCATAGTTATTTTGTTAGAGCCGAGATCAAATGATAGCGAGTCAGCTACCAGCCGGGTTGAAGCTCCGGTTATCATTACCGGAGCACTCGAATACAGAACGCGTTGTTCATGAGCGTAATTCAGCTTCTCGGTTAACAGTTTGTATTCTTTGTTATTTACCACAACATTGCCGGATACCGTAATGTCGTTTGAACCGGTTTTCAGTATGCCTCGATCGGCAGCGAGGGTAACTTCGCTATTATCTTTGAGAAAAAAAACGACCTTCAGGTCTTTAAGGACCATCTGATTTGTCTTACCGATATAATGGCCAGAACTGGCCTCAAGGCTCCATTCCTTCTTTCCTCTGCGGGTAGCCGTTTGATGGATTTTGCCGATCGATAAGGTTGCGTCGGGCTCAACAGATTCAGGAACCGATTCCGGGATGTTTGAATCCTGCTGAAAACCAATATAAATCCCAATAACACCGCCGAGTGTAACTAAGATTGTTGCCAGTAGAAGTATTTTTATTTTTCTGGGTTTTTTATAGTTAGCTGCCATATTGTTTTGAAATTTTTAAAATGGAAATTTATCCTGCACACCCTTAAAAGTCAAGAAACGAAAAGAGGTCTTGATTCTCCCGAGATGAGCTGTTATTTAATCTAGTTCGACTACTATCTTATAACGGAGTGTAACCCGTTGAAAGAAAAAAATAAAAGAAAAAAACGATGGTTCATCGGGATCGCCGGGGGCCTCTTATTGTTGCCGGTTCTTTGGTTCTTGTTGATTCGATTGGAGGGCCAAAAACCCGTTATTATTTTTGAACTTGCATCACCCTACATCGGGAAATCACATGAATTTTCAATCTCGTTGGAAGATAAAAAAAGCGGGCTGCGGAAAATTTGGGTCGCGATGATAAAAAATGGAAAAGAAGTCGTGCTCATCGACGACGCTTTTCCTGCAGCCGGGTTTTTCAGTGGCGGGGAGGTGAAAACCAAGACCCTAAACATCACATTCGAGTCCGAAAAATTTGAATTTTCCGACGGAAAAGCTATATTACGTATGGCGGTGTGGGATTATTCATGGCGGGGGTGGTGGCAGGGTAATCAGGTCTATATTGAAAAGAATTTGATCATTGATACCCATCCACCGGAAATTGAAGTGATCAGCCGGGCACACAATGTGGCTCAGGGAGGCGCCGGGCTTGTTGTTTACCGCACTTCCGAGGACAGTCACCAAAGCGGAGTTCAGGTCGGTGACAATTTTTTCCCCGGTCATGCCGGCTATTTTAAGGATCCCCAGATTCGGCTGGCATTTATCGGGCTCGGCTATCAACAGGGCCCGGGAACTCAAATTATGATAAAGGCCGCTGATCAAGCGGGAAATGCGGCTAAAGCAGGGGTCAATCATCACATTCGCAAAAAGGCTTTTAAAAATGATAAGATCCGGATTTCAGATCGATTTTTAAACTGGAAGGTGCCCGAACTTGAAAACGAAATCACGGCGGAACCAACCGCGTCGCGGATGGATAAATTTCTAAAGATCAATCAGGAATTACGTAAAACCAATTATCAACAAATAAATGCCTTGGTCGCAAACACGACGGCCGCCAAACATTGGGAAGGCACATTTTTGCGAATGCCCAGATCAGCGCCTCAGGCAGGATTTGGCGACCATCGCGAATACAGTTACCAGGGCAAGGTAATTGACCGCCAGGTTCATCTGGGGATAGACCTGGCCTCGGTAAAGCATTCGCCGGTGCCGGCCGCCAACAGCGGGGTTGTCATTTTTAGCGGGCCTTTAGGTATTTATGGAAAGACGATCCTCATTGATCATGGATTCGGGCTGTTTAGCATGTACGCCCACCTAAATCGAAGCGATGTCAGCAAAGGGCAGCAAGTGTCAAAAGGGGACATCCTGGGCCATACTGGCAGCACCGGTCTAGCGGGCGGAGACCATCTTCATTTTAGCATGCTGGTTCACAACACCTTTGTCAATCCGATCGAATGGTGGGATGCAGCTTGGATCAAAAATAATATTTTATCCAAGATTGAGGCAGTGGCTTCCGCCCCGGCTCTCAAATAATTGCAGGGCGATTTGCAGCACCGCAGGTTCATCAGATAGCTGGTAAGATATCGTCGCCGGGTTAAATCGTCAAATAGTTGATTGGTTGAATGGTTAAAAATGGATTGCATCCTTTGACGAATTAACGATTCGACCAATTGACCATTCAATTGTGTGCTATGGATTTAGGGGCATGAACTGCGGGGATTTAGATTAAACCCTAGACCGAATATTATGGGCCCATTTATCGATGTCTGACACTTTTCGCGCCTTTATCGCAATTGATCTGCCCGGAAGCGTCAAGTCCTTTCTGAGTGAGGCTCAGGAGGCACTCAAGTTGTATGGGTTTCGGGTGAAATGGGTCCGACCGCAAAATATTCATCTGACGCTTAAATTTTTAGGGAATACCGTTACAGCCGATGCCGATAAAATCGCTGAGGCGATGACCCTGGCTGTAAGAGACTGTCCGGTTCTGGCCCTGGCTGCTAAGGGCATCGGGGTTTTCCCGGATGTCAGACGGCCGCGGATTATATGGGCCGGCCTTAACGGACAGCTTGAGATACTGGCAAATTTGCAGCGAACGCTTGACGATCATCTGGCGGATTTGGGTTTTCCCAGAGAAACCCGGGCGTTTAAGTCCCATTTGACATTGGGGCGCGTTAAAGGAAAAATCCCCGCGGCCCGGATGAAAACTGCAATTGATGAACTAAAGGAATTTGGATCTGAATCGTTTGAAATCAACCGGGTCATTTTGTTTAAAAGCGAGTTGCGACGCAGCGGGGCGGTTTATACCCAGGTGCATCGGGTCAATTTTGATTGAATATTTTCGATTGAATATTGAATATTTAACGACCGTCTGCAGCGGATCAATTATAAATAAGCCTATTCATAAAAATGACGGAGCAATGCGCTAACCATAAATATTCAATCTTCAATCTTCAATTTTCAATAGTTAATCGAAGAGGAGGGCTTTATGACGATTTCACCGGATAAGGAAAAAGCATTAGAAACCGCAATGACGCAGGTCGAGCGCCAGTTCGGTAAAGGTTCCATTATGAAGTTGGGGAGCCGTCCGGTTGTTGATGTACCGGTTATCTCAACCAGTTCACTCGCTCTTGATAAAGCATTGGGAATCGGGGGCCTGCCCCGGGGAAGAGTTATTGAAATCTATGGCCCGGAGGCATCCGGCAAAACCACGCTTGCGCTGCATGCGGTAGCCGAAGCCCAGAGGAAGGACGGCATCGCGGCGTTTATCGATGCGGAACACGCCCTTGACACGGCCTATGCCAAAAAGGTCGGGGTCAACTGCGATGATCTGCTCGTTGCGCAACCGGACACGGGTGAGCAGGCTCTTGAAATTGCGGATATGCTGGTAAGAAGCGGTGCCATTGACGTTTTGGTGATTGACTCGGTGGCCGCCCTCGTGCCGCGCGCAGAAATTGAGGGCGAGATGGGTGACTCCCATATGGGTCTTCAAGCCCGGCTGATGTCTCAAGCCATGCGAAAGCTAACCGGTACGATCAGCAAAACCATGACATCGATTATTTTTATCAACCAGATCCGGATGAAAATTGGGGTGATGTTCGGTAATCCGGAAACAACCACGGGCGGTAATGCATTGAAATTTTACTCCTCTGTCAGGCTCGACATCCGCAGAATCGGATCAATCAAAGACGGGCAGGAAGTCGTCGGAAACCGCACGCGGGTTCGGGTTGTCAAAAACAAGATGGCACCCCCATTTACCGACGCTGAATTTGACATCATGTACGGAGAAGGCATTTCAAAACCAGGAGATTTGATTGACGTGGGGGTTGAAGCCGGCATTATTGAAAAAAGCGGGTCCTGGTACTCCTATGGCGGCGAGCGCATCGGGCAGGGTCGCGAAAATGTCAAAAAATTTCTAAAAGACAACCCGGATCTTTATGAGTCGATGTATCTTAAAGCCAGAGAAACACTGGGGCTTTTGGGTGAAGCCAAAGGTGAAGCGGAAAATTTGAAAGAGCAAGAGGCCTAAGTTGGAGATAGCTATGACAGGTAATGAGGTTCGTACCCAATTTTTAAACTATTTTGAAAAACGCCATCACCGGGTCGTTCGCAGTTCATCCCTGGTGCCCCATGATGATCCCACCCTGCTGTTTATCAATGCAGGAATGGTGCAATTTAAGCGCGTCTTTCTTGGTGAAGACAAAAGAGATTATGTGCGGGCGACAACCTCTCAGAAATGCGTGCGCGCCGGGGGCAAGCACAATGACCTGGAGAATGTGGGCTATACCGCTCGACATCATACCTTTTTTGAGATGCTGGGCAACTTCTCTTTTGGGGATTATTTTAAAGAGGGTGCCATCGAATTTGCCTGGGATTTGCTAACCAACGGCTATGGATTGCCGGAAGATAAATTGTACGGTTCCATTTATCTTGACGATGATGAGGCCTATGAGCTGTGGCGCAAAAACATCGGCCTGCCGGATGACCGGATTGCACGATTTGGAGAAGAAGACAACTTCTGGTCTATGGGCGATACCGGGCCCTGTGGTCCGTGCTCTGAAATTCTTATCGATCGCGGCGAACAATACGGGTGTGGCAAACCGGATTGCGCGGTGGGTTGTGAGTGTGATCGCTATCTGGAAATCTGGAATCTGGTGTTTATGCAATTTAACCGGGATGCCTCCGGGCAGATGACGCCGCTGCCCAAGCCCAGCATTGACACTGGAATGGGGCTTGAGCGCATCGTTTCGCTCATTCAGGACGTGCCGACCAATTTTGATACGGACCTTATCCGGCCGATCATTCAGAAGATCGAGAAGCTGGCTGAGCGGCGCTTCGGTGAATCCAGATCAACCGATGTGGCCATGAAAGTCATTGCCGATCACAGCCGGGCGGCCGCGTTTTTGATCGGTGATGGCATCCTGCCTTCAAATGAAGGGCGGGGATATGTATTGCGCCGCATCTTGCGCCGAGCAATCCGTTACGGCCGCAACATCGATCTGAATCGGCCGTTTCTGCATAAAACGGCACAGGTCGTGTTTGATATCATGCAGCCGGCCTATCCCGAACTATCCGAGGCGTCAGCTTTTATCACCAATATCATTGAAAATGAAGAGGTCCGATTCCTGGAGACTCTGGACAGCGGTCTGAAGCTGTTGAACGATTCGCTTTCTGAGATCAAGGCCAAGGGTGAAACCCAGGTGTCGGGCGATGTCATCTTCAAACTCTATGACACATTCGGTTTTCCGGTGGATATTGTTCAGGATGTGGTGCGGGATGAAAACATGCGTCTCGATCTGGAGGGATTTGACCGCGCCATGGCCCAGCAGCGAGACAGATCCCGATCTGTGGTCAAATTTGCGACCATCAGTGATGCCTATAAAAAATTGTCGGCTGCGGGGTTCAAACCGGAGTTTCGCGGTTATGAAATGCTCACTTGCGAATCAAAGGTGAGGCTGATCGTTGCGGATGGCTCCGAAATTTCCGAAGCCACCGCCGGCCAATCCATCGAATTGGTGACAGAGGAAACGCCTTTTTATGCAGAAGCCGGCGGCCAGGTTGGTGATAGCGGAAAAATCATCCATAAAAATTTTGAAATGGAAGTTGCGGACACGATCAAAGATCCCACCGGGCTTGTCATTCACAAAGGAAATATAATTACCGGGAAGGTAAAAAAGGGCAACAAGGTCACGCTTTGTGTTGATGGTGCTAAACGCGAGGCGACCGCGCTGAATCATACAGCCACCCATATTCTGCATGCTGTGCTGCGCGAGGTGCTTGGCGAGCATGTCAAACAGGCCGGTTCGCTGGTTGCACCGGATCGACTGCGCTTTGATTTTACGCATTTTTCCCAGATCGATGCCGAAACGCTGGCTGATATCGAGATCCGTGTCAATCGCCGAATCCGTGAGAACGTTGCCACGCAAACGCAAGAGATGGAAGCCGAAAAAGCTTTTAAATCAGGGGCCACGGCTCTTTTTGAAGAAAAGTACGGCGACGAGGTTCGGGTGGTTTCCCTGTCCGATTTCAGCAAAGAGCTTTGCGGCGGCACTCATACCGGTAAAACCGGCGACATCGGACTTTTCAAAATTGTCAGCGAATCCAGTATCGCCTCAGGCGTTCGGCGAATCGAAGCCCTTACGGGAGAAGGGGCACTTGCGTACGTCCAGAAAACAACCCGGCTGTTGGAGGACACCGCTCATCTGGTCAAAGAAAAGCCGGATGCCGTAACTTCAAAAGTCGAAAAGATATTAAAGGACGTTAAAGCGCTCGAAAAAGAGGTTGATCGCCTGAAGGCCAAAGCGGCATCCGACTCGGCTGAAGTCGGCACTGCCGCTGTTAAATCGGTCAACAATACGAAGGTTCTGATTCAAAAGGTGTCGGTGGATAATCCCGCCGCACTGAGAGATCTGGCAGACCGGCTCAAAGAAAAGCTAAAATCAGGTATCGTTGTGCTGGGTAGTGTTAACGGTCCCAAGGCATTTCTTATCGTCGGAGTGACCAAGGATCTTACCAAACGCTTTCACGCCGGCAATGTCATTAAACAAATCGCCGCAACGGTTGGGGGCAGCGGCGGAGGACGGCCGGATATGGCCCAGGCCGGCGGTACGAAACCTGAAAAGCTGGATGCGGCTCTGGAGAAGGCCTATAATGTAATCGAAAAGACTTAAAAGCCCCATATTTTGCCCGATGGCCGCGATGTCCAGCGTCTATTTTGACAATTACTCACGCAAAGCCGCTAAGTCGCAAAGCGTTGTAATTCAAAAATAAGAAAACCCTTGGCGTCTTTGCGCCTTTGCGTGAGGCCCTTTTCATCCAAACCACTTAGTCTTAGCAAAAATTTGCGAGAGGTTTCATCGGTTTTTTAACACATCGATCATCGTGTAAACGGTTCCCGGGTTGCCTTCACTGACCTTGGCATTTAAATAGACCAGCGCATCCAGCGTGCCATTGGCATAAACGTCACGGCCGTTGACATTGTGGCTAAATTCAAAGCGGACGGTTTTGTCGCCGGAAATCAGGGCATAGGTATGCCAGCCATGACCCCCAAGGTAGCCTTCCGGAATTCCCCATTGAGATGTTTGAATTTCAGGGTCCCGCACTTTAATAATTTGATCTTCACTAAAGTCCAATCCCATCTGATTGAAATATCGAACCATGGCCTTGGCGGTACCACTGGTGTCGGCTTTTCCTTTTTGATGGCTCTCCTTAATTTCTAAGGCATAGCCCTTGAAAAGATCAGGAAAGTTTTGCGCGGCATATTCCATCATGGCCTGAAAGCCCACAATTTGTTTGGCCATATTCGGTGCGATAACAGCTGAAATTGATGATGCGCGCACGGTTTCTTCGAGCTGATTGCGGTCCCCTCCGGTGGTACCCATGACAAACGGCAATTGGTATTTACAATAGAATTCGGCATTGGCATTGACCGCCGATGGGTGGGTATAATCCACACTCAAAAAATCGCCTTGTTTTTGCGCGACTTCTTCAATGGCCTGTTCTCTCTCATCCGGCTTAAACAGGCGCACGGAGATCGTGTCGACTGCGTGTTCATCCGCCTGAATTTCCGGACCGGTCAGCGAATAGGGCACGAGCTCAAACCGGCTGTCGGCCAAAATATGCTGAGCCACCGTTACGGCCATGTTGCCAGGAATTCCGTTTACCATCACTTTTGTGGGGTTCATTTTACCACCTCCCTTATAGGATTGAATATTTTCGATTGACGATTGAATGATCAATCTTCAATATTCATTTTTTTCTGAGGTCGCCTGTCGGACCAGATTTTGAATGCGATTATGCACTAAGATCTTATCTACAAGAGCGTTTAGCGCTGGCAATGTTTTCCGCTCACGTTTATTAAGATTGCGCTTGAGCGTTTGGACGGCGGCAGGAATATAATTTTCAAAATGTGCCTTTCCTTTGACGTGGCTCAAATACCCAAAGGCCCCTAACATCTGCAGATTGCGCGTCAGGCGGCAATACCGGTAACAGCGGCAGAAATTATCGGCATTCAGGTTCATTTCCGCTTGCAATTTTTCCACACAGTATCCGAGCAGCTGGGTTTGGATATTCTGCGGTAATTGAACATAGGGATCAATGAGCAACGCTGCCAGGTCGTATTGGATAGGTCCCATGCGGCTTGCCTGAAAATCGATAAAATAAAATTCATCATTTTTAATCATAATATTGCGTGACTGAAAATCCCGGTGCATCAGGCCCGGCAAGGCATGCTCCAGAGCCTTTTCAGCAAGAAACTCAAATTCCTTTTTAAAGTCCTCATAAAGTATTTCTAGCCCGAGATATGTATTTAAAAAAGCGTCAACAAAATAACGGCATTCTTTTTCCAGAATCAGTGCCTTGCTATAACCGGGTGTCTGATAGGTCCAGGCGGCATCGAATCGCTCGGCACCCAAAGTGGAAAAGTTTATCAGCAGTTGAATCACGGATCGATACATGCCGATGATTTTTTTAGAATTGTCCGTTTGTTGCACCGTCGTTTGTAAATCAAGATTTCCAAGATCCTCTAAAAAAGCGTATCCGGCGAAGGTATCCCCATCATAGATTTGCGGCACCGGCAAGTTTTTTTCGAAAAGATGCCGGCCGATATTTACAAATGCTTCGGCTTCATTGACCCGATCGGTTTTCTTGATACCGTGATCAACCAGGATCATTGACTTCTCGCCCATTTTTAACCGATACCATTGCCGGTCAGACCCATCGCCTTTAAGATGCTCGCGCTCAATGGGGCCGATTCGGAGGTTGGGAAAGACGTGTCCAAAGACTGCGGGTGCCATGGTCTCGAATACGGCCGATTTGTAGCGTTCGGCGTCACCGATATCTTTCCAATAGGATTTTTCGGAGATATAGGCCCTTATTTTTTTCCCTTTGGCCATCATACGGGCGTATACATCAATACTGCTGGATGGCGCCTCAACGGGTATATAATCTAGGAATTCCGGATCCAGTACCTGGATGCCTGTAAATGTGAGAGCAGCGTCCGGGGGCCGAACCGCCGCATCTGCAATTTGATGAAAAATGGTGACAAAACCATCGGTGTCAAAAGCGACAGTGTTAAACTCGGGGTCGTCCGCCAGCACCAGGGTTGCCGGATGCGGATGCTGACAGTGAAAATCGTAAACCTTTTTGAAATCGATCGTGGTGACAATGTCGGCGTTGACGACCATAAAGGGACGATGATTCCAGAAATCGGCAACATTTTTGATAGCCCCCCCGGTACCAAGGATATCGGGCTCATATCGCGTTTGGATCGGGATAGGGTAGGTTTGTTGCGCGATGAACGATTCGATTTGTTCATGCAGGTGGTGGGTGTTGATAATGACCGCTTTGCAACCGGCAACGATCAGTTTGAAGATCATAATATCCAGAAGCGGCCTGCCCTGGATGGAGAACAGCGGTTTGGGGGTATGGTCCGTGTAGGGCTGCAACCGTTTTCCCAGGCCCGCTGCCAGGATCAGTGCTTTCATATGGCATTTCTCATAATGGCTGTTTGAGAAAACCAGCAGATTATCTTTGTTAAGGGTGCAGCGCTTTCAGTGATTTTCGAATGGCTTGGTTATAGAAGTCGATCTTCTCGACGTCGTCTGATCCTTTAATTCCTTTGCTGGTAAAGAAATCGACTGCATTTTGGTAACTGACTTTGGAAAGTGCTTCAGGGTTTTCAATTTCCTGTTGTTTATACATGCGGTTTGCGCTGGTTTCGATTTTTTTCAAGCGATCCTTGGCCCCGATTGAGTTCTGAGAATTGTTCTTCAGGAATTTTAATACGATTTTGTAGGATTCAAAGTATGTTTTTAAGAAAATTGAAAAAAGTCTCAATTTGCGCAGACCGGCTGCTGTGACATTATAGGTGTCGGGTATCGTTTGGTGCGGAATTAAAATAGCGTCGTCAATAAATGCCTTGATGGTTTTGCGGACGTAGTATTCAGGTGTTTGGTCAACATCATAAGCGAACTCGAATTTAAAGAGATTTTGCAGAAATTTATAATCGGAATGCAGGTCGGCAGCTGAAAATTGAAAGGCATCTTTTTCAAGGATCGCCATGGCTGTAAAAGCAGCGGGTATAAAAAATGCAATGCAATTATTTTTGTAATATTCAAGATAGGATCTGCGGGCGATGTTGATTTTATAATTTCTCTCGGAATAAGGCGTATCTTTGTCTTTTGAAACCGGTTCTACGAATTTGCTTTGTACATAAGCATCCAGCGCATGTTGAATTGCGTGCACGTGATCCAGCACCAGGGTATCCGCCAGCTTGGCATTCTGTATCGTTAAATAATTCATGTATATTTCGATAATCGACATTATTTGATCGTATGAGAACCGGTCTCTGGAACAGTTTAGAATCGCGCTGGCGACCAGTCCGTAGGCGGTGACGACAGCGGCCCGGTTGATGGAGTTGATGACTCTGTATCCCAGATTTCGACACAATTCATTTTGTTGCTTGGGTTTCATTTCTGCCAGAGGCGTGCCGAATTTTTCCAGCAGTTCACTCATCAATATGGGCTCGTTGAATTCAATGTATATTTTGCCGTAACGTCTTTTTAGAAATTTCCTGGCTTTGATCACCCCTCGAAGATTTTCAGGTTCTTTTTGCCCGCCCTCGAGTTCATGCAGGTATGACTTTTCTTCGAGAACCCGGTCATAGCCAATATAAATCGGCACGATAATCATGTCCTCACATGCGCCTTTTTTATATGCATTCAGGAGAATGGAAAGCAAACCCAGTTTGGGCATCAGCAGCTTGCCGGTTCGGCTTCGGCCGCCTTCGATAAACTGCTCGATATTAAATCCCTCTTCCAGAAGTTTATGAATATATTCAGCAAAAACTTTGGAATACAGGACCGCCCCTCGAAAGGAGCGACGGATAAAAAATGCACCACCACTCCGGAACAACGGTCCCATAGGCCAAAATGACAGATTTTTACCGGCTGCAACCAAAGGTACGGGCATATTATTATGATACAGCAGATAGGATAAAATCAGATAGTCAATATGACTTTTGTGGCAGGGTATCAGGATCAACGGCCCTTTTAATGACAGCCTTTTGATTTTATTGAGGGCGTTATTATTGATGGTGACCCCATCAAAAATGGTGCGAATAATCCACCCAACAATGGCTGAGTAGATCCTGATATAGGCCGGGTTATAGCCGGCGGCAATTTCTTCGATATATGCATCTGCCTTTTTGCGGACTTCATGTATCGGAAGCTCCCGGTTTTTCGAATACGTATCCATGAATTGTTGAAACCGTGAACCTGTTAGAATGCTTTCCTTCAGCTCTTGTCGGGTTTTGCGGACGGGACCGGTTATGCTTTGCCGATGACGGTTCAGTTGGACGAGCAGATTGCGTCGCAGCATTAATGATTGATACACAAGTGGCTGGTCTTGAATGGACTTATCTTGAAGATACGTTTTCAAATTCACCGGTTCTGAAAGCTCAAAGAAGACATTGCCGGGGTTTTTAAACAATGCGAACAAGCGCCGAATTCTCCCGGGTTTATCTTTGGGGCCAAATAAAATGTCGATAACGGTCGGAGTGGCGCGATGGGGATTTTTGCTGAAGAACATTAATTGCGGGACAACATAAATCGGTCGGTCGGTGGATTTTTGCAATTCAATTAAATATTGGATTGGGTCCGTTTGGGCTTTGACAAAGCGGCGGTAAAATCCTTTTCGACTCACCAGAGGTAGGAAGCCGGCTTTGTTTTCCAGCAGGGTTTGCCCGATATAACCACTTTTATATGGGTCGGGAAGGGCGCGCTTGCGAATAAAAAAATCAACATGGGCCACAAACATTTTTATTAAACGGGAAAGGGGCTGCCATAAGTAGACGCGATAATCAAAACCGATCTGCGGATAGGGGAGATTGCTTTGCTGGTATCGGATGTAATAAAACAGGTATTCAAAATAACTTTTAAATTTGGTTGCGTATACAATGACGGCATCGTCTTCAAGCTGTTGAAGTAAGTTGGTTTGAGCTTTATCTGTTTTGATACCGGAATAGAAAAGTTTTAGGATGAGCGCTGCAATCACACCGAGGTTCTTCGGCAGGAAACAGCTATAATGGTTGTGGGTGCCCTCGAGCACCTTATTGATCCATTTGTTCCACTTCTGGCTGAATTTTGTCGCCATCTCATCAACCCTTTTTCTTATGTTTGAATATGGCTTTTAATTTCAAATTACAGATAACGTTGATATTATTTGGATGACGACCGATATGCGTTATACGGATTTCTGAGGATGATAGTTGGAGTTTGTCTAAAAGTGGTTTCAAAACATCATCTGAGGCCCCATGGCTGCGTTGCCCCCCTAGCGCGGGATTCGCATCTGATTTTATGTATTAGTGTGCAGCACAGACCTCCGATAAATGCGCACATACTTCTGTATGCTGCGCTTTCTCGATCGGCCTGCGCCTTTTGAACGCCTGAATGTATTAAATCAAGATGTGAAATTCCGCAATTTGCGGGAGCCCTTGAACCTGATCTGAAGTTTTGAGACCACTTCTAAATATTAACAGATTTATAAGTCTTAAGGCTAACAGAATACAGATTGCTTTGCAATGTTTTATTGGCAGGGTTTCGGTTTTCACCGCTCTGACACGCTAATTTTGCCGGGGTCCTAAAATCCTGTGGATTTTTATGCGTTCGGGATATGCTTTGCCTCCCTGATGCCCGGATCTGAAAGAATGTAAATCAAGCTTGTGAAATCAGATAGTTTATGTTAGCTAAAAAATTTAGAATTCTTGATTCCTGCTGCATTTTCAAGCATTACTTCGCACACGTTTACCACCTTCTTTTTCTAAGAAAGTGCACGGAAGCCTGTGATCGAATGGATTCTTTTGCTTTATCTGTAATTTTTATTTGACGCTCTCAACTAATCATATTAATAATATTGTATCATCCGTCTGTAAACCCCATCTCATTTTTAAACTGATTTTATGTGAAAGGAGGTTAATTCCATATGAAAACTTTAATAGGTGGCGCAATCGCAGCGGCATTGGGCCTCATTGGACTTGTCATTTGGTGGGGACAATTCTTAATGGTTTTGGCCGGAATTGTCCCTGCGATGCTTCTGCTGGGCGGTGCTTTAGCC
>JASFGZ010000023.1:0-18402 GCA_050123495.1 Desulfobacterales bacterium | reverse complement strand
GGGCGGTTGCCCCTTTGGTGGCGATTGTGCCTTTGCACCGATGTGGAATAAAGTCGACGCCGCCATGTTCAAGATTTATGATGAAACAACTATCCAGGATTTAATCAATGAGGAAAGGGAAAGAGGCTTAGCTCAAAAGACTTGATGTTCATATGAAAACTTTACTTTAACACCATTCACGCTAAGGACCGCAGAGATGAAAATCGGTAGATTACGGCTAAACTTGACGCGAATCCCATTTTTCGTATTTAGCATTTTAATTTGTTTAATGTGCTCCGGAGTTTACGGGGCCAAGGGACCATCTGAATCTGCGGCTCAAAAACGGGCAGACATCATTCGCATTGATTCCATGCAGGCATTTGGCAAGCTGGAACGGCCGCCGGTGACATTTCTTCACCAGAAGCACACTGAAGCCCTGGCAACACAAAACAAGGACTGCAGCGCCTGTCATCTGGTTGAGAACAATCGTCTGGTCCCCAAATTTATGCGGCTTGAGAACACTGCCAAACAGGAAGTGATGGATGTTTATCATGTCAATTGTGTTGCCTGCCACAAAGAAACGGCTGCCGCCAAACAAAAAAGCGGACCGGTGGTCTGCGGTGAGTGCCACCGGGACAGACCGGATCTTGTTTCTATATGGCAACCGATCGGCATGGACAGGTCCTTACATTACAGGCATTCCAAAGCCCAAAACGAAAAATGTGAACGCTGCCATCACGAGTTCAATGAAGTCACCAAAAAGCTGTATCACGCTGAGGGCAAAGAGGGCACCTGCCGCTATTGCCACAAAGAGGTCACCGAAGAAAACCGGATTTCATTGCAGCTGGCATCGCATCTTGCCTGCATTGACTGTCATAGCAAAACCCTCGCAAAATCCGATGATGCCGGTCCGATTACCTGCGGCGGGTGTCACGACCCTGCCCAGCAACAGCTTGTTGAAAAACTTAAAGTGGTACCCCGCATAAAGCGCAACCAGCCCGATATGGTCTTTGTGCGCACCACCAAGTCCGGAATCAAGAGTTCAAATCCGGCGACCCGCATGAAGCGGGTACCATTCAATCACAAAGCCCATGAAAATTATAATGATACCTGCCGGGTTTGCCATCATGCTAATTTAAACGCCTGTGTCCAGTGCCATACGCCGCAGGGCACGAAAGAGGGCGATCAGGTAACGCTTGAAGCATCAATGCACCGTCTCAATGTAAATATGAGCTGTTTGGGCTGCCATGAGTTGAACCAACGTGATCCCAAATGCGCCGGCTGTCATGCCGGTATTGCCAGGGCGCGACAGCAGGATCCCGGTGCCTGTCAGGCCTGTCATATGGGGGATGTGACCCAGGTTTCCGAAAGCATTCAAAATACCGATGAGAAAGATCTGGTTGCCAGGATGCTTGACTCCCGCAATCCCGTAAACCATACGTTTGCTGAGGCGGATATACCGGAAAGTGTCGAGATAAAGACTTTGATGAACCAATACGGGCCAGTGAAGCTGCCGCATCGCAAAATTGTACAGACGTTGTTCGGCAATATTAAAGATAACAGCCTGGTCCGCTATTTTCATCGAGATGAAAACACGCTCTGTCAGGGCTGCCACCATCATAGCCCGGCGGCCAAAAAGCCGCCCAGTTGCGCCAGTTGCCACGGCCAGCCCTTCGATGAGAGGGATCCGTTTAAGCCGGGACTCATGGCGGCTTACCATCGCCAGTGCATGGAATGCCATGAGGCAATGGGCATCGAAAAACCGGTGGCAACCAATTGTGTCGCCTGTCACCAGAAAAAGGGCTAATTCTAGCCCGGAAAAGCCGGGACGAGGTAGTTGAATTTTATTAAATCACGAAAGCTCCAAAGGGCGAAAACACGAAAGAAAAAGTAAAATTTCGTGTTTTCGTGATGAAAAAAGTTTTACAATAAAAAGTAAAAATTTCATTTTTAAGAAACGAATAGCAGATGTAGAGGGAATTATGTCGATTACACGCAGAAAGTTTCTTGGCTGGTTGGGTGCTGCAACTGCGGGCACGACGCTGATGAAAACCGCCAACGCGGCTTCAAACAAACATTTTAGCGGTTATCCGAACAGTATGGGCGTGTTGTTTGACAACACGCGCTGTATTGGATGCCGCAAATGTGAACAAGGATGCAACACCGTCAATGAGCTGCCGGCTCCGGATGCACCGTTCGATGATCTTTCAGTTCTGGAAACCAGACGTCGAACCACCCCCAGAGCATACACCATTGTCAATCGCTATGACACTGTCAGCAATGTTAATGTGAAGGGGCCGCTGTACCGTAAAGTGCAGTGCAACCACTGCCTTGAGCCGGCCTGCGCCTCGGCTTGCTTTGTGAGGGCGTTTACAAAGACGCAAAAAGGAGCCGTAATTTACGATGCCTCGGTTTGCGTGGGCTGCCGCTATTGTATGATTGCATGCCCCTTTGAAATTCCGACCTACGAATACGATAAAGCCCTGGAACCGCGGGTTATGAAATGCACCCTGTGTTATCCACGAATTGTAAAAGGCCAGCTTCCCGGCTGCGTCCAGGCCTGCCCGACAGAAGCGTTGACCTTCGGCAAGCGCACCGATTTGTTGAAGATCGCCCGCCAGCGGATCCTCAAATTCCCGGATCGGTATATCGATCACATTTACGGCGAAAATGAAATGGGCGGCACCAGCTGGCTGTATCTATCCGCAGTGCCTTTCAAGGAGGTCGGGATGCGCGAGGACCTGGGTGTCACACCGGCACCCAAACTTACATCCGGAGCCCTCAGCGGTGTGCCGATGGTTGTGGGTCTCTGGCCGGTGCTGCTTACCGGCATTTATGCCATGTCAAAGCGCAAAGAGAAAATTGCGAATCAGGAAACGGCCCAGGCGGTGACAGCTGCCGTTGCGCAAGCCCACGCTGAGGCTAAAGATAAGCATGCCAAGGAAATGGAACAGGTACAGAAATTAAAGCAAAAAGAGATTGAAAACGCGGTGAAAAAGGCACTTGAAGAGGCTGCCAAACCAAAACAGGAAGATGCTCCCGATAAGCAGCCAGAAGAAGCGGTCAAGAAGCCAACCGAGGAGGATTCCTGATGTCTGATGAAGTTGCGACAACCGGCAAATCTTTTCTAACCCCCTTTAACGTGATCGCCGGAATTATTATCATATTGGGATTAATTGTCACGGCCCTGCGCTTTACAGGCGGCTTGGGCGCAGTTACCAATCTGTCCGATTATAATCCCTGGGGGATATGGATCGGGTTTGACCTCTTGGTGGGTGTAGCCCTGGCAGCCGGGGGATTCGTTACATCGGCAGCGGTCTATATTTTTGGTATGAAAAAATACCATTCGGCCGTCAGACCGGCAATTTTGACCGGATTTCTGGGCTATGCCCTGGTTGTTATCGCATTGAATTACGATGTTGGCAGGCCCTGGCGTCTGCCATATCCGTTTTTTATCCAGCAGGGGACAACATCGCTGCTGTTTGAAGTGGCGGCCTGTGTCGCACTTTACCTGACGGTGCTTTTTATCGAATTTTCACCGGCAGCCATGGAATGGCTGGGTCTGAAACGAGCGCGCAATTTGGTGGTTAAACTGACATTGCTTTTAACCATCTTCGGCGTCATTCTGTCTACCCTGCACCAGTCATCGTTAGGCGCGCTTTTTTTGATCGCACCTGCAAAACTTCATCCGCTATGGTATTCCACCTATCTGCCGGTGTTTTTCTTTGTATCGGCTATCATTGCCGGTCTTTCGATGGTCATTTTTGAAAGCACCCTGTCGCATCGCTATTTTGCAGATAAAATGGATGAATCGCATTTGAAGGAAAAAGATACCGTGGCGCTGGGGTTCGGCAAAGCCGCATCGCTGGTGCTGGCCGGCTATTTTATCATCAAGGTGATCGGCATATCGGAAGGCAATAACTGGCACCTGCTGGGAACCAAATATGGCCTCTGGTTTCTGGTCGAACTGCTGGGTTTTATTGCCCTGCCCAGCTTTCTGTATGCCGTCGGGGTGCGTGATAAAAATTTAAAACTGATTAAATGGACGGCTGCCTGGACGGTCCTGGGTATCATGGTTAACCGCTTAAATATTTGTCTGGTGGCATTTAACTATCACCTGCCGTCCAGCGAACGTTATTTTCCGCACTGGATGGAAATCGTTATTTCGGTTTTTCTGGTGACATTGGGTCTCATTGCGTTTCGCTTTATCGTTACCCGGATGCCGATATTATACTCGCATCCGGATTATGAGGACCACTAATTTAGTTATTCGTTATCGGTTATTTGTTATTAGGGTAGGCCTTTCATCGTATAACATGCCTAATTTCCGCTTTATTTTTTTCTAATAACGAATAACATATAACAAATAACAGAAACGTTAAGTAATTAAAGACGCTTATTAATTGATTTAGGTAAAATTTACTAAACAAAAAACTGGAAAGAAAAAAAGATGGAAGGTACCATTCATACGTTGCAGGAATATATGTTTCAGACGGAAACCATCACCTACATTTTAATTGTTGCAGCGTTGTTGGGCATCACCTTTTTTTGGCTGTTTCTGAGTCAGCGGGATGATGATGAAGAATAAAACCTATCTCAAAAATGCGTCCAAGGGCCCATGGCGGTGTTGCGGCCCGGCTCAAAATGCTCACATACGAACATGTATGCTCCGCTTTTGAGCCGACCCGCGCCTTTTGAACACCTTGATTTTTTCAGATTAAGATGTGAAATCCCGCAATTTGCGGGAGCTCTGAACACTGACCCACATTTTTGAAATAGGTTTCATCAGATATTAGATCAATAAAGGAGTCAGGCATGTATGAATTTTTAACCGGCCCGATGGTATGGATATCTTTCGGCATTTTCTTTGTGGGTCTGGTTGTCCGGGGCGTGCGTTACATCAGAGGCCTCGATTGGAAACTCGACCGGGTTACTTACGGCGAAAATGTATCCTATGGAATCAAAGGGGCCGTACGGTCCATTTTATTCTGGATTTTTCCATACGGAACTCGAAGCTGGCGCAAAAACCCCTGGTTTACCCTGTGGGTTTTTCTGATGCATTTCGGTTTGATTTTTACACCGATTTTTCTGCTGGGGCATAACATTCTGTTGAAAGAAAAATGGGGCATCCGCCTCTGGGCGCTGCCCGAAGCCGTGGCAGATGGTTTTACCGTTATCGTTATCGTTTCGGTGGTGTTTTTGATATTGCGCCGCATTGCGCTTCCCGAAGTTCGAATTATCACGAGCTTGTATGACTATCTTTTGCTGCTGATTGCGGTGTCACCCTTTATTTCCGGATTTTTAGCGTATCACAGTCTGCCGAAATATTATCCTGCATTGATTGCCCATATTATTTGCGGGCATATCTTTATAATTGCCATACCGCTCACCAAACTTTCGCATTTTCTGCTCTTCTTTATGACCCGGGCCCAGCTCGGCATGGATTACGGTATTAAACGCGGCGGGATGAAGGGCAAGGGTATGGCGTGGTAAAATTTCACTTTGTGAAATTTTAGTTTTGATAAAACTTAATTTTTTTCTAATGGGGATTTAAAACGATGCCAGAAGGAACACTTTGCAACAAAAAACCCGTAAATACCAAGGAGCAACTCCAGGCCCTCTTGGCCGACAAGAGCGGAAAACAATACTATGAAGAGATGAATGAACTGGATGTGGATCGTAAAGCCCTGTGGGGAACGATCCAGAAAAGTTTAAAATCACGCACCAAAACATGGCTGGAAATCTGCTCTCACTGCGGCTTGTGCGCCGAAAGCTGCTTTTACTATCTTGCCAACAAACGGGATCCTGAACAGGTTCCCTCCTATAAAATTCAAAAGACCCTGGGTGAAATCATCCGACGCAAGGGGGACGTGGACAACAGCTTTATGCAGATGTCCATGGATACGGCTTATTCAAAATGTACTTGCTGCACCCGTTGCGGTGTCTATTGCCCTTTCGGGATTGATACCGGCATTATGTTCAGCTATCTACGCGGCCTGCTTTACGGCCAGGGTTTTGTGCCCTGGGAAATGAAGATCGGCTCCGGAATGCACCGGATCTTCCGGGCGCAAATGGATATTACCACCGAAGACTGGGTCGATACCTGTGAATGGATGGCGGAGGAATACGAGGAGGACTGGCCCGGGTTGGAAATTCCGGTGGATAAAAAAGATGCGGATATTATTTATACGGTCAATGCCCGGGAGCCCAAACATTATCCGGAAGATATTGCCGAAGCCGCCATTTTGTTTCATGTGGCCGGCGAAAACTGGACGGTTCCCAGTGAAGGCTGGGAGGAAACCAGTCTGGCCATGTTTGCCGGCGATTGGGAAGCCTGCAAATTACAGGTCGAATCGGTTTACGATGCCATGGAGCGCTTAAAACCCAGGCGCATGGTGGTCACCGAATGCGGGCATGCCTATCGCGCCACGGTAATTGAAGGTCCTTACTGGGCCGGTCTTAAATCCGGCAAAACACCGATTGATAGTCTGCATTACGTTGAATGGGTGGCAGAAGCCTTGCGCAGCGGCAAACTGAAAATCGATCCGGCCAAGAAAATTAAGGAGCCGGTGACCTATCAGGATTCCTGCAACTATATTCGCAACGGCGGCCTTGCGGATGTGGCCAGAGAAATTATGAGTTACATTGCCGAGGATTTCCGGGAAATGTCACCGAACCGCGAACATAACTTTTGCTGTGGCGGTGGCGGCGGCTTAAACGGTATCGGCCGATATCGAGAACAGCGCAACATCGGCATGAAGGTCAAACGGGATCAGATACTGGCAACCGGTGCCAAGCTGGTAATTGCGCCCTGCCATAACTGCTGGGATGCGATCCGGGATATGGAAGAAATTTATCATCTCGGTATTCGATGGACGTTTTTAAAACCCCTTTTGATCAGCATGCTGGAGGTTCCGGAACATCTTAAACCGCTAGAAGAATGAAGAATTTCGCAATTTCGGAATTTGAAGAGTTCGAAATTGCAGCTTTCGTATCTCAATTGCTGAATCTGCAATTCCTAATCCCGGGGCCCTGGCGACCCCGATCACTGCGAGGACTTCTTCCCGGACACATCGGGTGATGATTGAAACCCCTTGACACCTCCTACCCCTGTTGATAATTAATCTCCTTTGATTAAACCGACGTAACCGCCAAAAGGTTTTCAGGAGCCTTTATCAATGGTTGAATTTACCTACCGAGAAATGTTTCCGCTGGGAGATGATCCCACTGACTATCGACTGCTGACAGAGAAGCATGTATCCCAAACCGCTGTTGATGGGATCCGGCTTTTGCGGGTGGCACCTGAAGGCTTAACCTTCCTGGCCGAGCAGGCGTTTCACGATGTGTCGCATTTTTTGCGAGCTTCACACTTACGGCAATTGGCAGAGATCTGCAGTGATGCGCAAAGCTCTGCCAACGATAAGGCCGTGGCGTTGGAGCTGCTCAAAAATGCCGTGATCGCAGCCGAAGGCGTGTTTCCCATGTGCCAGGATACCGGAACGGCGATCGTTATGGGAAAGAAGGGACAAGGTGTTTGGACCGGTTATGCGGACGAAGAAGCACTGTCCAAAGGCATTTTTAATGCCTACACCAAAGGCAACCTGCGCTATTCCCAGAACGCGCCGTTGACCACATTTGAGGAAATAAATACCGGCTGCAATCTGCCGGCCCAGATCGAGCTTTACGCAGTGCAGGGAGACGAATATCATTTTTTATTTATCGCCAAAGGCGGCGGATCTGCCAACAAAACCTTTCTGTTTCAGGAAACGAAGGCCGTTTTAACACCGGGAAACCTTTTGGATTTCATGAAAAACAAAATGAAGTCGCTCGGTACTGCCGCCTGTCCGCCATATCATCTGGCGTTTGTTATCGGCGGGACCTCTGCCGAAATGAACCTGAAAACCTTAAAGCTGGCGACAACCCGGTATCTGGACAGCTTGCCGACGAAGGGTAGCGAAAGCGGACACGCGTTTCGGGATCTTGAGTTGGAAGCCCAGGTGCTTAAAATATCAAAAGCGCTTGGTATCGGTGCCCAGTTCGGCGGCAAATATTTCTGCCTGGATGCCCGGGTGATTCGATTGCCGCGTCACGGCGCATCCTGTCCCATCGGTGTGGGGGTCAGCTGTAATGCAGACCGCAATATCAAGGCCAAGATTACCTCGCAGGGAATCTTTTTAGAACAGCTGGAGACTGATCCGGCTCATTATTTACCGCAAGTCGATGTCTCGGTTAGCGAGGCTGAGCGAGTTGATTTAAACCAGCCGATGGACCGTATTCTGGCGCAGTTAAAACAGTATTCGGTAGCCACCCCGTTGCTGCTGACCGGAAAAATTGTGGTCGCCAGAGATATCGCCCATGCCAAACTAAAAGAACGTCTGGACGTCGGCGAGGCGTTGCCGGATTATTTTAAGGAACATATTATCTATTATGCCGGTCCGGCCAAGACACCGCCGGGCCATGCCTCCGGCGCATTCGGACCGACAACCGCCGGCAGAATGGATCCTTATGTGCCCATCTTTCAAGCGCAGGGGGGGTCGATGATTATGCTGGCCAAAGGGAACCGCTCCAGGGCCGTCACCGAATCCTGCGAAAAATTTGGCGGGTTCTATCTGGGTTCCATCGGGGGACCGGCAGCCAGACTCGGCAAAGAATGCATCACCAGCGTTGAGACCATTGAATACCCTGAACTTGGTATGGAAGCCATTTTTATGATAACGGTAAAGGACTTTCCGGCCTTTATCATCGTCGATGACAAAGGCAATGATTTTTTCGAACAGCTTTTAAGCTAACTGCGTTAAAATAAATTTTTCGAGATCTGGAGATTCTTAGCTTCAGGAATACTGGAATAGTGGAATAATGGAATAATGGGAAGAGAAACTGGAGGGACTTGAGAAAGATGGATATAGTCGTTCATTTTTACCCATCATTCCATTATTCCAACTTTCCAACATTCCATACGGCAGGATGCTAATTTACTTGTTTAAATTACAAAATACTTGTACTGGAATAACAAGACTTTGAATTAAAGGAGCAACCTATGGCAACCAATGACATGAAAACCATGGATGGAAACACCGCCGCTGCCCATGTGGCTTATGCGATGAGCGATGTGGCCACCCTTTATCCCATCACCCCGTCTTCACCCATGGGTGAAATCGCCGATGAATGGGCCGCAGAAGGTCGCAAAAACATCTTCGGCCAATCCATGATTGTCCGCCAGCTGCAATCCGAAGCCGGAGCTGCTGCTTCGGTGCACGGTTCTCTGGCGGCAGGGGCGTTGACCGCCACCTTTACCGCCTCCCAGGGATTGCTTTTGATGATCCCCAACATGTATAAGATGTCCGGGGAGCTTCTGCCGGGCGTCCTGCATGTTTCCGCCCGGGCCATCGCGGCGCATGCCCTATCCATCTTTGGTGATCATCAGGATGTGATGGCCGTCCGTCAGACCGGTTTTGCTTTACTGGCATCGGCATCCATACAGGAAGTTATGGATCTGGGTTTAACCGCCCACCTGGCCGCCATTGAAAGCAGCGTCCCGTTCGTTCACTTTTTTGATGGTTTCCGGACCTCACACGAAATCCAAAAAATTGCCGTCATCAATTATGATGACATGGCCAAACTGACAAACTTTGAGGCTGTGGCCAAATTCCGCGCTCGCGGTGCCAATCCGGAACGACCCGAACTGCGGGGCACGGCACAGAACCCCGATATTTATTTTCAGGGCCGCGAAGCGGCCAATGCCTATTATCTGAATGTACCGGGCATTGTCAGCGATTATATGAAAAAGGTCAGTGCGCTGACCGGCCGGCAATACAACCTTTTTGATTATGTGGGAGATCCTGAAGCGGACCGCGTCATCATCTCCATGGGATCTTCATGCGAAACCATCGAAGAGGTCATCAATTATCTGCTGGCCCAGGGTGAAAAGGTGGGCCTTGTCAAAGTGCGGCTGTTCCGACCGTTTTCAAGTGAACATTTTTTTGGCGCCATTCCCCAAACCGCCAAAGTCATAACGGCGCTCGATCGTACCAAAGAACCCGGTGCCCTTGGCGAACCGCTGTATCAGGACATTTGCACCGCTTTTCTGAAGCGTGCCCAAACGCCGACGATTTTAGGCGGTCGTTATGGTTTAGGATCCAAGGAGTTTAACCCGGCCATGGTCCTGGCCGTTTATGAAAACATGAAGGCGGACAGCCCCAAAAACCAGTTCACAGTGGGAATTGTCGACGATGTCACCGGCACCTCGCTGGATGTGGGAGAGAGCCTGGATGTCACCCCCGAAGGCACCGTTCAGTGCAAGTTCTGGGGTCTCGGCGCCGATGGAACGGTGGGTGCCAACAAGAGCGCCATAAAAATCATCGGAGATAATACCGATATGTATGCTCAGGCGTATTTTTCCTATGATTCCAAAAAATCCGGTGGTGTCACCATTTCGCATTTAAGATTTGGCCATAACCCGATTCAATCCACCTACCTGATTGATACCGCTGATTATATCGCCTGCCACAAAGCCAATTATGTGGACATATACGATGTGCTTGAGGGCATCAAGGACGGCGGGACGTTTGTTCTCAATTCCCATTGGACGCCCGAGCAGATGGAGGAAAAGCTTCCGGCCGACATGCGCCGCACCATCGCTCAGAAAAAACTTAAATTTTTCAATATCAATGCCGAAAAAATTGCCAGTGAAGTTGGACTCGGCGGCCGCATCAATATGATCATGCAGACCGCCTTTTTCAAACTGGCCAACGTGATTCCGGTGGATGACGCCATTGCTTACCTGAAGGATCAAATCAAAAAAATGTTCGGCAAAAAGAGCCAGAAGATTGTGGATATGAACAATGCCGCCGTGGACCAGACCCTGGACAATCTGGTGGAAATCGAATATCCCGAATCCTGGGCCGAGGCAACCGCTGAATCCGTCTCGGAAAAGGATGAGCCGGATTTCGTTAAAAATGTAATGCGCCCGATGTTAGCGCAGCAGGGCGATAAACTTCCGGTCAGCGCTTTTCAACCGGACGGCATATTTCCGGTGGACACCACCAAGTATGAGAAACGCGGAGTTGCAATCAACGTACCGGAATGGATCATGGAAAACTGCATCCAGTGTAACCAGTGTGCAATGGTCTGCCCGCACGCCAGCATCCGCCCGGTACTATTGACCGAGGCGGAATTGGGCCAAGCCCCCGATGGTCTTGAGGCCAAGAAGGCGGTGGGCAAAGACCTTAAAGAATACTATTTCCGGATTCAGGTGGACACCCTTGATTGTATGGGGTGCGGCAACTGCGCGGATATCTGTCCCTCAAAGAAAAAAGCACTGGTCATGAAACCTTTGGATACCCAGGCCCCGTTGCAGGTGCCGTTTCACGAGTTTAGCCTGGAGCTGCCGGTGCGCGACAATGTGGTCAGCCGAACCACGGTAAAAGGCAGCCAGTTCTGTCAGCCGTTGCTTGAATTCTCGGGGGCATGTGCCGGCTGTGGTGAGACCCCTTATGCCAAACTGTTGACCCAGTTGTTCGGGGAGCGCATGGTCATCGGTAATGCCACAGGCTGCAGCTCGATCTGGGGGGGATCAGCGCCGGCGATTCCGTATTGTGTCAACAAGGACGGTTTTGGTCCCACCTGGGGCAACTCTCTGTTTGAAGATGCGGCTGAATTTACCTATGGAATGTTTTTAGGCGCCTTGCAACAACGTTACAGGGCGGCGGATTTGATGAAAAAAGCCTTGGATGCCGACGTTTCCAAGGAGATCAAAGATGCCATGCAGGGATGGCTGGACAGCTTCAAAGATCCTGAGGGTTCGAGAAAATACGGAGATCAGCTCAAATCAATGTTAAATCAACAGGATGGCAATACGCTTCTGACTGAAATCGCCGGCTATTCCAAACTGTTTACCAAAAAATCATACTGGATATTTGTCGGCGACGGCGCTGCCTATGATATCGGCTTCGGTGGTATTGATCATGTGATGGCGACCGGAGAAGACATTAATATCCTGGTTATGGATACCGAAGTGTACTCCAACACCGGGGGGCAGTCTTCAAAGGCCACGCCCACCGGTTCGGTTGCCAAATTTGCGGCTTCCGGCAAAAAGACGCCCAAAAAGGACATGGGGCAGATGATGATGTCCTACGGTTACGTGTACGTAGCCAGCGTGGCCATGGGCGCCAACAAACAACAGATGATGAAGGCCATTCTGGAAGCCGAAGGTTATGATGGGCCTTCGATGATTCTGGCGTATTCGCCGTGCATCAACCAGGGCATCCTGGCCGGAATGGGCAAAAGCCAGGAAGAAGAAAAATTGGCGGTTCAGTCCGGTTACTGGCCGCTGTATCGTTACAACCCGGCGCTCAAGGCACAGGGGGAAAATCCGTTTATCCTGGATTCTAAAAAACCGGACGGCAGCCTGCGCAAATTTCTGGAAGGCGAGATTCGATTTGCATCCCTGACGCGGACTTTTCCGGATGAGGCCGAGAAACTGCACGCGGAGCTCGAAGAGCAATTCAATGCGCGCTATGAGGATCTGGCGCTAATGGCCGATCCGACTATCGTGTGCAAAGAACCGGAACCTGAAGAACCGGCAACCGCCAAATAATTGATGCCGGTGTAAATCGTTATCGCTTAAAACCGAAAAGGCTGTTTGAGAAATCAAACGGCCTTTGTTTCTCATATGATTTACAAATACCCCCACGGGTAACATGTTAATACGAAATGTTGTATAAATATCTGCAACATGAGTCCCGCAAAAGCGTTTGACACCAAGCGCAAAAATTCATAATTCCATAATTACAAGAGGTTTTTTAGGACTATATCCATGCGAAGCGTTCTAATTGCGTGCCTTCTAATTTTAGCTGCGATTCCAGCTTTAGCCGACGGGGATGAGCCCATCGAAGCCTTGCGGAAAGGCGTTGAAGCGGGTCTTCGAATCTTGCAGGATCAGAAATTCAAAGATGCCGATTTAAAAGAAGTCCAGCAGCAAAAGCTCAGGATAATTTTACAGCAGCTATTTGATTTCCGGGAATTCTCCAGACGGGTGCTGGCCTCAAACTGGAAAAATTTTACCCCTTTGCAAAGAGAAGAGTTTGTCAAGGTGTTTGCCGAATTTTTAGGCAAGTTTTACATGGGCAAACTGCAGGAAAAGTACAAAGACGAAACCCTTATTTATGTGGGCCAGGAGATGAAATCCGCTACACGGGCGCTGGTAAACATCAAAGTCGTCTGGAAGGGTCAAAAGATTCCGATCGATCTTCGCATGGTCAAGCGTAAGGGGGTGTGGAAGGTTTACGATATACAGCTTATTGGGATCAGCGCTGTGAAAAATTATCGCGCTCAATTTAAGTTCATACTTCGGAAGGAAACTCCGAGTCAGGTCATCGAAAGGTTGAAACAGAAAATAGAGCAGATCGAACAAAAGCAACGGGGGGGGGGTAGAAAATTAAAAGATTTTTTTTGCCAATATGAACAAATACTGCTACCTTACTTCATCAAATGCGATACCGATGGTGACATAAATTCTGCGTGTGCTGAGGCCAGCGATTCAAGGCCCTCTTTAGCAGCGTTGTAGAAAAACTGGAAGCGATCTGCTCGTTCCAGGCAGGAGGTAAAAGATCGGCTCATGAGAGATAAATTGTTTTTGTCTTTTACGAAAGCGTGTTATAAAGATAGATTTCTTTTTCTGATCATTTTCATTGTGGCGCTGATTGTGTTGGGCCCTTTCCTAGGGGGCCTCATAGGGCTTCGTTTTCTAATGAACCTGTTTTTTTCCATCATTTTTGTTGCCGCGATCTATGCTGCCTCTCAAAAAAAAACTCACATAATAATTGCTGTAATCTTGCTTATACCAACGCTTCTGGCAGTGTGGACCGCGGATGTTCCAACGAACAATACCCTGCTCACCATCGGCTACATCTGTGGGTTGATTGTCCTTGCTTTCGCAATCATTTCGATTTTGATTTATGTCTTTACAGAACAGGTGGTTACCAGACAAACCATATCGGCTGCGGTCAGCGTATATCTGCTTCTTGCGCTGATGTGGACTTTTATTTATAGGTTAATTGAGAACTTATACCCCGCATCCTTTGCAATTGCGCATAGTAAACTCCTGGATGCAGAAAATATTTATTTATATTTCAGCCTGGTAACGATTACCACGTTAGGTTACGGCGACATTACACCTATAGGGAGCAAAGCTGCAGCACTGGCGGTTCTGGAAGCGATTACAGGGCAAATATATCTGGTCGTAGTGGTGGCCTGGTTTGTCGGCATGTACGTATCAAGAAAGTCAAAGCAATGATGGCAAGGACCCTATCCAAAGACGCCGGCTTCAGCAGTTTTTTGATATAGACACATTAAGGAACAGAGAAGATGAGACTATTTTTAATTGCGTTTGTAATATCGGTTACCATCGCTCCACTGGGTGTTAATGCAGATGAGTGTATCGAGGGCGATTGCGTCAACGGGTATGGAATCCTGGTGACCACCACCGGCCAAAAATTTATCGGCAATTTCAAAGACGGCTTGCGCCATGGAAATGGGGTTTTTCTTTTGCCCGGCGGTCGAAAACTCGTCGGTGTGTGGAAAGAAAACGAAATCGTTGAAGGCACCTATACCATGCCGGATGGCACCAAATACGTCGGGCAGTGGAAATATCGTGAGCGCAACGGACAGGGTGAACTGACGTTCCCGGACGGGCGCCGCTATATTGGTGAATTTAAAAGCGGGGAGCGCCACGGAAAAGGAACCCTGTTTTACCCGGACGGTCGTAAATACGTGGGTGACTTTAACTTTGGTGAACGCACCGGACAGGGGACCATGAACTATCCCGACGGCAGGCAATATACCGGTGAATTTAAAAACGGCGAGTGGTCCGGACAGGGAACGCTCATCTATCCGGACGGCAAAAAGCTCACCGGAAAGTTTAAAGCCGGGGAGTTTGTGGAAACTCAATGATCATACAATCAATGCGGATTTCGGATTGCGGAATGCGGATTGATAAATCAAAGCGGGATGATTTTGCCCGGGTGTTGATTCGGACAGATCATCCCGCTTTTTCCTGAAAACAAATAACAATTAACAAATAACCACTAACGATCAGATTTTTGAAAAAAACCTGATCACGGCAGCCGGTGCAACCAGTCTGCTTTCAATAGCCATTTCCTTTTTAGTTCTTCGAACAAACCGACTTTTTCGGAAATCCCCATAAAATTTTCTACCCAGTTGACCAGCAGCGGATCACCCGCCGGCACCCCTACACCGATCGGTTCATAGGTGAGGGTCGTAACCACCGATAACAGCCCCTGGTCCGGATAGCGGAAAACAGACACCACGCAGATCGGATAATCCGCTACCATGGCATGCACTTTGTCTTCGAGCACCATCTTTACGGCCTCATCATAGTCATCGGCAGTAAACAGCGTGGCATCCGGGATGGCTTTCTCGACAAATGCCTGACTGGTGGAGCCTTTTAGCGCTACCAGCCTGGTATTTTTTGCGTTGATATCTTCCGGTTCATCCGCCATGGCAATGGTTTTAATTTTGGTCATGAATGCCTTGCCGGAAGTAAAATAAGGCCCTATAAAAGCCACTTTCAGGTTGCGTCCGGGGGTAATGGTCATATTTGACAGAATGAGGTCAATTTTGCCCGACTGCAAAGCCGGCAGCAGTTCGGCAAAAGGCATGATTTCCATTTTGGCCCTGACACCCATGGCTGCTGCCATGTTTTTAGCCAGATCGACTTCATACCCGATCAGTTCACCCTCTTTGGTGGTCATATTCAACGGCGGCATGTTTCCGGTCATGCCGACCACAAGCTCACCGCGCTGCAAAATGCGATCAATGACCGGTGAAGCGGTTGCGGATGCGTTGGCGGTGCTGGCATTCATCTCGGCGCAGCCGGTTAAAAACAGCAGCAGGGAAACAACTACAATGGTCAGTTTTTGCATCGTCATTTTCATAATCCTCCTTTCTTTACCGCTATATATTTGAATTATTGATTTTTTTTAATCAAACAGATGATAAACTGTCTCCGAAATACATTAAAAAATGAACTAAAGTTCAAAGTGATCTAAAGGGACTAAAGTTAAGGAGTTTCATCATTTTAATAATGAATGCTGGAGCACAGCGACACCTTAACTTTAGGCACTTCCAATTTTACTTCACTTTAGGCACCCATTGTTTATAAGTGTTTATCAAACCATTCGTTGAACTGTCATGGGTATCAACCGGGTTATCACCTGCCAGCTCGGGCAAGATTTTTTTTGCCAGTTGTTTGCCGAGCTCAACGCCCCACTGGTCGAAACTGAATATGTTCCAGATTACCCCCTGGACAAAGATTTTATGTTCGTACATCGCGATTAAACTACCCAGGACCCCGGGTGTGAGTTTCTTAAATAGTATGGAGTTGGTTGGCCGGTTACCCTCAAACAGTTTGTGGGGCAGCAGGTGTTGAATCTCCTTATCGGTTTTACCGTCTCTTTTCAAATCTGCGATGACTTCTTCTTCGGTTTTTCCATTTAAAAGCGCTTCGGTTTGGGCGAAGAAGTTCGATAGCAAAATCTGATGATGCTCGCCGATCGGGTTATGGCTGATTGCGGGTGCTAAAAAATCGGCCGGAATTAATTTGGTGCCCTGGTGAATGAGCTGGTAAAAGGCATGCTGGCCGTTAGTGCCCGGCTCCCCCCAGATGATGGGCCCGGTCTGGTAATTCGTTCTTTTGCCATTTCGATCGTTCGATTTGCCGTTACTTTCCATGTTGCCCTGCTGAAAATAGGCCGGGAATCGATGCATGTACTGATCATAGGGCAGAATGGCTTCGGTTTGGGCACCGAAAAAGTTATTATACCAGATCCCGATTAAGGCCAGTATGACCGGAATGTTTTTTTCAAAGGGCGCTTCTTTGAAATGCTGGTCCATTTCAAAAGCCCCTTTCAATAAATTGGCGAAGTTTTCGTATCCGATATAACAGGCGATGGATAAGCCGATGGCCGACCACAGGGAATAACGACCCCCCACCCAATCCCAGAAAACAAACATATTGTCTTTATCGATGCCGAAATTTTCTACCGCCTCAGTGTTGGTTGAAATCGCAACAAAATGACGGGCAACATGCACCGGGTCACTGGCGGTCTTTAAAAACCATTGTCTTGCTGAAAACGCGTTGGTCATGGTTTCCTGGGTGGTAAAGGTTTTAGAGGCAATCATAAATAAGGTGGTTTCAGGATCTAACCGTTTCAGTGTCTCCAATAAATGCGTCCCGTCGATGTTGGAAACGAAATGAACCGATACGCCTTCTTTGGCATACGGCTTCAGGGCTTCTGTGACCATAACGGGCCCCAGATCCGAGCCGCCGATACCGATATTGACGATATCGGTGATCTTTTTGCCGGTATATCCTTGCCAATCACCGCAAATGATCTTGGTGGAAAAATCTTTCATCTTTTTCAAAACCGTATTTACCTCCGGCATCACATCCCGGCCGTCAACAACAATCGGGTCGTTATTCCTGTTTCGCAGGGCGGTATGCAAAACGGCGCGATTTTCGGTTTCATTGATCTTCTCTGCGCCAAACATATTTTCAATCATATTTTTCAAGCCGGACGCTTCAGCTAACGCAATTAAAAGTTTAATGGTTTCTTGAGTGATTCTATTTTTGGAGAAATCGACAATAATATCGTTAAACCGGATTGAAAATTTTTCAAATCTCTGGGGATCTTTTACAAATAGGGCTTTCATGTGGACGTTTTTTGTTTTCTCATAGTGACGGCTGAGATTTTGCCAGCTTTTTGTTGTGGTCGGATTAACTTTAGCTAACATGTTAAGGTCTCCCTGTATGCGTATTTGTTAAATAATAAGCCCAAATTTCTCTGGCGCAAGCCGGCCTGAAACCCTTGAATTGCAAAATTACTGTTCGATTGTTATATTTCAGCGAGTCATCTATAAAGGTGACATCAACCCGTCCAAACTTACATAGAGATATGGTTTTAAAAAATCCTGAAATTGAAATCGTAGCCGACATCGATGCAATGAGTCGGGCGGCGGCTGAAACAATTGTTGAGCATATATCTGAATCCCTGCAGAGGCGTGATGTATACTCAATTGCTTTATCCGGCGGCTCTTCCCCCCGGCGCCTGTATGCGCTGCTTGCTGATGATGCTAGACGGCAAGCACAGATTCCCTGGGATCGAATCCATTTTTTCTGGGGCGATGAACGTCATGTCCCGCCGAGTCATCCGGACAGCAATTACCGCATGGCTTACGATGCGCTGCTGTCTAAAGTACCGATCCCATCGACAAACATCCACCGTATACGGGCTGAGGATTCCGACGCCGATAAAGCCGCTGCGGACTATGAGCAGGAAATTTGCCGGTTTTTTAAAATCGATGCCGGGCAAATGCCCCGCTTTAATTGTGTGCTGCTGGGTATGG